>VGRB01000018.1 GCA_016875475.1 Deltaproteobacteria bacterium | reverse complement strand
AAAATGACGCTCGCGAAGCTGCACTTCCAGCGGCTGTGGTACCCCCAGCCGGGGCAGGGCGGGGGGGTTCCGTCGCGCGCCGAGCGGGGGCTGACCCGGGAGGAGTTCGACCGCGCCTTCCCGACCGAGTTCTGGCGCGAGGTCGTGGACCGCGTCGCGGCCGAGGCGCCCGGTACGCTGCTGCTCGCCGAGGCGTTCTGGCTGATGGAGGGGTACTTCGTCCGCACGCTCGGCATGCACCGCGTCTACAACAGCGCGTTCATGAACATGCTGAAGATGGAGGACAACGCCAGGTACCGGCAGACGATCAAGAACGTGCTGGAGTTCAACCCTGAAATCCTGAAGCGTTTCGTGAACTTCATGAACAACCCGGACGAGCGGACCGCGGTCGAGCAGTTCGGGAAGGAAGGCAAGTACGTCGGCGCGGCCGTGCTGCTGGTGACCATGCCCGGGCTGCCGATGTTCGGCCACGGGCAGATCGAGGGGTTCCACGAGAAGTACGGGATGGAGTACCACCGCGCCTACTGGGACGAGCCGGTGGACGAGGGCCTGGTCGCGGCGCACGAGGACCTGGTCTTCCCGCTGATGCGGAAGCGGTACCTGTTCAGCGGGTCCGAGAACTTCGCGCTGTACGACTTCTGGGCGGGCGACCGCGTGAACGAGGACGTGTTCGCGTATTCGAACCGCGCCGGGGGGGAGCGCGCGGTCATCGTGTATCACAACCGGTGCGCGAGCACGGCCGGCTGGATCCGCACGTCGGCCGCGTTCGCGGTGAAGGACGGCGCGGGGGGGACGCGGCTCGAGCAGACCACGCTCGCGCACGCGCTGTCGCTGGACGCGCGGCCCGGCCGCTTCTACGCGTTCCGGGACTGGGCGACCGGGCTCGAGTATCTCCGGTCCGGCCGCGACCTCGCGGACCACGGCCTGTACGCGGAGCTCGGCGCGTTCCAGCACCAGGCGCTGCTCGACTGGCGCGAGCTGTGGGACGCGGACGGGACGACGTGGGGGCGCCTTTGCGATCGCCTCGGGGGTCGCGGCGTTCGGAGCCTCGACACCGAGCTGAAGGAGGTCCGGTTCGCGGACGTCGTGCGCGGCCTGACCGAGCTGCTGGCTTCGGCGCGGGGGCGGCTCGACGACCTGTTCGACCCCGCGTCGCCCGGCACGCGCGAGACCGCGGCCGCGTTCGTCCTGGACCGGTTCGGCGCGCTGGCAGAAGCGGTCGCGGCCGAGGGCCGTGGCGGCCCGATCGGGGTCGCGGCGATCCGCGAGGCGTTCCGGCGCGAGCTGGCCGCGGCCGGCAAGGCGCCCCCTCCGGACGAGCACGGCCGGATGGCGCTCGTGTGCTTCCTCGCGCTCCGGCGGCTCGGCGCGGTCGGCGGCATGGACGGCTCGGTACCGCGGACGGCGGCGTGGCTCGAGGACTTCGGCATCCTCCGCGCGGCGATGCGGTTCCTCGGAGGCGTCCCCGCGGCGGTCGGCGGAGCGGGCGTCCCGGACGGGCTGCTCCTTCGCCTCCTCGTCGCGCGGCCGGGCTTCGTCGCGGAGGCGAAGGCGGACGCGGCCGGGGCGGTTCGAGCCGTCTTCTCGGACCCGATCGTGCGCGAGGCGGTGGGCCTGCACTGGTCGGGCGGCCACGAGTGGTTCAACAAGGAGCGGTTCGAGGACGCCGTCGCGTGGCTCGCGCGAATCGCGGCGATCGACGCGAAGCCGGGCGCGGCGGCCGGCCTCCGCAGGACCGCGGAAGCCCTGGTCGCGGCCGCCGAGGCGGCGGGCTGGCGGGCGGACCGGCTGGTTCCGGCGCTCGCGGCTTCGAAGCCGCCGCCCGCGGCCCCGGGGCGGCGGAAGCCGTCCTGAGGAATCCACTCAGGATCGGCAGCCGAAGGGATTGCGTGCGCGGTGGGCGCCGGGCCGGCGGGCCTCACATCCGGCCCGCGGCCCGGCGCGCCCGGTCTGCGGAGGATGCCTCAGGAAGCCGCCGGCTTGACACCCCCCATTGATTGCGGCATGTTGGGAGCGATGCAAGGGGTGGGGAGACGGTGGGCTCGGACAAGGTAGAGTCGTTCTGGCAGCGGGTGTTCTCCAGGCCGGAGCCCGAGGTCCCGCAGGAACCGGCGCTCGACCGCTGCACGAGTGGCCATCCGGCCGCGGGGGGCGCCGTGCCGGCCGACCGGGACGCGGAGCTGGACACCGGCAGGCTCGTCCAGGCCGCGATCGAGCGGAAGGAGTTCGACGCGGCGGCGTTCGCGCTCGTCGCGAAGGGGCGCCTCGGGTCCGCGGACGTGGTCGGCTCGCGGGCGCTCGCCGAGGGCAAGTACTCGCAGGCCATCGATATCTTCACCCGGACCGGGAACCTCGAGAAGCTCGCGCTCGCGAACGAGCTTGCGGGCCGGGACGGGCTCAGGCGCGGGGGCTCGCGGAAGACCGCCATGACCCGGCTGTTCACGGCGGTGCAGACGTACGGCAGCGTGCTCGCGACCGGTCGCGGCGACCGCATCACGATCATGAAGAAGATCATCGTCCTCTGCGACGACCTGTGCTCGATGTTCGACGAGTCCTCCGATTTCCTCCGCGCCGCCGACACCGCGCTCTACGCGGCCCACGTCTGCCTTCGCCTGGCGTCGGAGCCCGGGGTGAGCGCCGCGCTCGCGCACGAGCCGGACTTCTTCACTCGCCTCGGGAAGAAGACGACGGACCTCGCGCTCCGCGCGCGCACCGCGTACAAGCAGTACGTGGACGCAGGAGGGGTGAGCCCCGAGAGCCCGGAGGGCAGGAAGGTCGTCGCCCGGATGCAGGCGCTCCAGAAGGTCCTCGCCGCGGTGAAGCAGGGACTCGGGACCCCGGAGCCCCGGTGATTCCCCGGGTCGCGGGGTCTGCGGTGCAGGTTCCGGTGCAGGTCGTGCAGGTTCCCGCGCCGGTGTCCCGTGCCGGTCCCCGTGCCGGTCCCCGTGCCGGTTCCTCCTTTCCTGTCGCGGTGGTATCCTCGGGATTGCCGGTGCGTCCCGTTTGCGAGGGTCTTCGTTGGGTCAGGTCAGTCCGCTGTCGGTGATTGCCGTCCTTGCGGCCGCGGCGTACGTCGCCCTCGGCGTGCTCGCGCTCCGCCGGAAGCCCCTGACCGGCCTGCACCACGTCTTTGCGGCCCTGTGCGCGGCGTACGCGCTCTGGTCGTTCGGGTTCGGGTTCATGTACTCCGCGGGCACGAAGGAGGCGGCCTGGGCCTGGGATCGGTTCGCGGCCGGCGGCTGGGCCTTCTTCGCGCCGATCTCGCTCCACTTCTGCATGCGGCTCGCGCGCCGCGGCGCCGGGACCAGGGCGGGGCGGTGGGTCGCCGCCCTCGCGTACGTGCCGGGCGCGGCCATGTGGCTCCGGTTCCAGACCGCGACCGTGGGCGCGGAGATCGACTACGTCCGCCTCCCCCTCGGGTGGACGCCGTGGCTGGAGTCGATCGTCGGGTGGTACGGCGCCTTCCAGGTGTACGTGGTCGGCTGTTTCGGCGCCGCGCTCGTGATCCTGCTCTCGTGGATGCGCCGCGCGACCCTCCAGCGCGAGCGAAGGCAGGCCGCGGTCGTCGCGGCGAGCTGCACGGCCGCGCTCGTCGTAGGGATCGGCGTGGACCAGGGCCTGGAGCGCATCCTCGGCCGGGCGCTCCCGCCGATGTCGGCGGCGATGGGTCTCGTGTGGGCGGCGGGCGTCTTCGTCGCGATGACCCGGCACCAGCTCCTGGCGCTGACGCCCGCCGTGGCCTCGGCCCCGATCCTCGAGACGGTCACCGACATGCTCCTGCTCGTGGACCAGGCGGGCACGATCCGCGACGCGAACCGCGCCGCGGTCAACGCGCTCGGGCGGACCCGCGAGGAACTGATCGGGGCGGGGCTCGGCAAGGTGTTCGGCGACCCGGGGCGGGCGTCGAAGACGCTCGCCGCGATCCTCGACGTCCGCGCCGGCGCGTTCCCGATCGATCTGTCGTGGGTGCGCTCGGACGGATCCGCGGTCCCGGTGTGGGTCTCGGGCTCCCCGATCCGCGACACGAACGGCGACGTGATCGGCTGCGTCGTCGTCGGGAAGGACGCCTCGGAGCGCATCCGCATGGAGGACGAGCTGGTCCGCGTGACCCGGTTCGAGTCCGTCGGGGTCATCGCGCGCGGGCTGTCGCACGAGTTCAACAACCTGCTGACCGGGATCACGGGCTACCTCGACCTCGCGCGCACCGCGATCGACGAGGACCACCGCGCCCGCGCGTGGATCGACGCCGCCCTCGACGCGGCCGAGCAGGCGCGCCTGCTGGCCCAGCGGATGCAGTCGCTCGGCCGCGGGCAGACGCTCGCGATCCGGGACACCGACCTCGGACGGCTGGTGAGCGACGCGGCCCCGGTCGCTCTCCGGGGCTCGCGCGTGCGCCTGGAGATCGCGGTCGCGCCCGACCTGCCCCGGCTCCGCGTGGACGAGGGGCAGGTCGTCCAGGTGCTCCACAACCTGCTGATCAACGCCCGCGAGGCCATGTCCAACGCGGGCTCCGTGACGCTCACCGTCGATCGGTTCCTCGACCTCGCGGCCCCCCCCCCGGGATGCCCCGACCTCGGCCCGGGCGACTGGGTCCGGCTGACCGTCCGCGACCACGGGCCCGGCATCCCGCCCGAGCACCTGCCCCGCGTGTTCGACGCCTTCTACACCACCAAGCCGGGCGGTTCGGGGCTGGGGCTGGCCTCGTGCCGCTCGATCGTGCGGCGTCACGGCGGCGGGATATCGGTCGAGTCCCGTCCCGGCGAAGGCGCGACCTTCCGGGTCTGGCTGCCTGTCCGGGGCGACACCCGTGGGGCGGGGGCGGCGTCCTGACGCTACTTCTTCCGCGCGGCGGCCTGCTCGGCCTGGAACGCCGCCTCGCGTGCCTGCCACTCGGGGAACGCCTGCGACGGGAACGGCTCGGCCTTCCCGGGGAACAGCGGGAGGAACGTGTTGATCGTGATCTGGTAGTAGTCGTCGAACACGATCGCGTTGTAGCCGTCCACGACCTTGCGCCACTGGAAGCCGACCTGGGCCGGGATGTAGAGCGGGAGCAGCGTGAGCGCCGCGGAGAGCTGGACCGCCTGCGTGGTCTGCTGGCCGAGGAGCTGGAGGCCCTTCACCATGCTGATGAAGTTCCTGTCGCCGTCGATCTCGGGCTCCTGGGAGTGCATGATCCCGTAGCCGACGCCGAGACCGAGCAGCGCCACCTGGAACTGGAGCTGCGCGGTCCAGTTCAGGCCCCAGCCCGGCGTGTACGAGAACCTGCCGCCCGAGAGCGTCGTGAGGTCCGGGAACGCCACGGGGTCCATCCTGGCGAGCGCTTCGTCCGGCTTCGTGAAGTTCGTCGGGTACTTGCGCTTCTGCTCGAACCCGTAGGAGGTGGTGAATTCCGTGCTCGCGATGATGTCGATCCAGAACGAGTGCTTGAAGATGCGGACGTCGTAGCCCTGCGTGAACCCGACGGCCCAGCCGCCGAGCCCGACGTCGAGCCGCGGCCCCGTGCCGTACAGCAGCGAGTTCTCGGCATCGGCGATGCGGCCGGTCGGGAAAAAGACGCGCGGGGTCAGGGCCGCGGAGATCCGGCTGTTCCGGAACCAGTTCCACGAGAAGCCGGTGTTGATGTCGCCGAGCGCCCACTTCCCCTTGAAGCGGGTCCCGGGCACCGGCCGGCCGAGCTTCGTCAGCAGCCCGCACAGCGCCACGTTCGGGTCGAAGTTCTTCCGGTCCGGGATCCCGAGCAGCCCCGCGACCATCGGGGACAGCTTGTTCCCCTGGTCGTCGATGTCGTTGAACTTCGGGTTCAACTGGATGTCCATGTACTGGAACGGGAACTCGATGTACCAGTCGAGGTTCCCCAGGATGCCGTAGGACATCTGGATCGTGTGCCCGCCGCCCTGGCCCGACAGGCCGAGGTCGAGCGACAGCATCTTCTCGCTGCCCTGGGTGAACTCGATCGGCGGCACCGCGGGCACGAGCTGCCGCTTGTCGTTGTACCGCCTGCTCGCCTTGAGCATCGTGATGTCCCACTTCAGCTTCAGGTAGCCCTTGGGGAGCTGCGCGGTCACGCCGTAGAGGTCCATGCGGTCGATGCGGTCGATCTCGTCCCAGATGAAGTTCTTCCACCGCTGGAACGGGGACAGGTTCTTCCCCACCGCCCGCTGCCAGAACCCGGGCGTCACGTTCCGCAGTTCCTCGGCGGTCGAGGTCGCCGTGGCGGCCGGGGCGGGCCCGGTCGCATCGGTCCCCGCGGGCGCGGGCGCGGGCGGCACGGGCTTCGCCTCCGGGAGCAGGACCTCGTCCGTCGCGGGCGCGGCCGGGTCGGGCTGCGCGGGCGCGGGCGCGGGCTGCGCCGTCGCGGCGGCGGCGAGGACCAGCAGGGAAGCGAGCGCGATCGTCGTCGCGAGCGTCCTCATTTGCAGTCCTCCGGGCAGGAGCCGGTCGCGGCCTCGTTCGTGTCGCAGATCGCGTCGCCGCAGTTGATCGCGGAGACCAGCGAGTTCGGCAGACACGCGAAGATCGGCGCGCCGCCCGCGTCCTTGATCTGCGTGTCGTAGCAGCCGTAGCCGCCGGTGTACCGGCAGTCGCTCGAGTCCTTGCAGAGCCGCACGCAGAGCGTCAGCGGCACGCCGGCGATCGCGGTCGCATCGACGCAGGCCGCCTCAGGCCCGCACTGGGCCACCGGGTCCGCCTTGTCGTCGCAGCTCATCTTCGAGCAGAGGCCGCCGGGCGCCTCCACGTTCGGGTTCAGCGCCTTCAGGAACTCCGTGGTCAGGCACTGGCCCGCGATGCAGTCCGTGTCCGCGGCGCAGGGGCCGCCGGTCAGGCCGGCCGTCGCGGTCCCCTCGCCGGGCGGCGCATCGACGGGCGGCGCGTCCTTCGCCCCCTCCTGCACGTCCGCCAGGGGGCACGATATCTTCTCGATCTCCCCCGAGTAGCACGCAAGCGCCGTGCACAGGGCGCCGCTCGCCGCCGCGACCACCAGGATTCTCATCGGGCGTGCCTCCCGGGTTCGACCCCCCGCAGGTTTCTCACACCCGCGCGACGGGTGTCAAGGACTGAAATCGGTGGGAGATCGCGGCTCAATTCGCGTTGACGCGCGGGAGGGCACTTGGTAGAACAGGGACCGTCTCCCGAGGGGGCTGCGGATGGACCGGGTCCGGCTCGCGATCGCGTCGATCGTCCTGGCGTTCTCGGCCACGGCGGCGGCGGACGGGTTCGTGCCGTGGGTGGATCGGCCCATCACGCCGCCGAAGGGCACGGCCGAGATCACGCTCGACTTCCTGGTCGGGCTCGACGAGGGCGCGGCGGGGAAGGTGCTCGGTCCGGCGGCGGGGCTCGCCTGGGATCGCTACTCCGGGCTCGCGGTCCGCGCGGGCGTGTTCAACGGCTTCGAGCTGGGCTTCGCCGGCCAGTTCCTCTGGGCCGAGGCCGGCGGCGGCCGCCAGCTCGCCGGGTACCCGTACTCGTTCCAGTTCACGACGGGCGACAGCCACCTCGTGCCGCTCTACATGTACGGGAAGTACGAGATCATCGAGGTCCTCGGCGTCGAGCTGGGCTTCCTGCTCTCGCCCGAGCAGCAGCTCGGGAACAACCGCCCGGCGCTGCGGCTCGGTCTTCCCTTCAAGTGGGTGTTCTCGCCCGGCATGCTCGCGGTGCACGTGCGGCCCGACGTGGTCGTGGGCTTCGCGGACATGGACAATCCGGACGTGGTGGTCCGCGAGGCGGTCCAGGTGTCGTTCTACGCGGACGCGGGCATCGCGTTCAACCTGCTGCCGGAGCTGTTCCTCGACCTGACGCTCGCATACGGCCGCAACGTCTTCCCGGACGAGCGCGGCTACCTGCCCGTCTCCTTCGCGGTGGGCTGGACGCCGATCGGCAGCCTGGACGTGTTCGCGGGGTTCACGCTCGCCAACCTCGATCCTCCTGCCGGCTCCCGCGTTGCCGGGCGGCACCTGTCGATCGGGCTCGCTCATCGGTGGTGATGATGGCTCGCGGCTTCGTCGGCTGGCTCGCGGTTGTTGTCCTCGCGATCGTCGCGCCGTTCGCCGCGTCCGCCCAGCCGCTGCCCCCCCCCGCGGCGACGCCGGCCCCCCCGGCGTCCGACGATCCCGTCTCCCGTGCCGCCGCGCTGCGCGACGAGGCCAGGCCGCAGGAGGCCGAGGCGCTGCTCCGGCCGGTCGCCGAGGCGCGCCCCGATGACCCGCGCGTGCTCGCCGCCCTCGCCGAGGCCGTGGCGGACCAGGACCGCAGCGAGGAGGCCGCGCGCCTGTACGAGCGCGTGGTGCGGATCCTCCCGGAGGACGAGGCCGCGCGGACCCGGCTCGCGGTCCTGCTGACATACGCCGGCCGCCTCGACGACGCCCTCGCGCGCTACCGGGAGCTGCTCGCGGCACGGCCCGCGGACCCGACCCTGAACCTCGCGGTCGCCGAGGTGCTGCTGGACCTCGACCGCGGCCCCGAGTCGATCCCCCACTTCGAGGCCTACCTGGCCGCGGTCCCGGGGGACGCGGACGTGCTCCGCCATCTCTACCACGTCCACCTGTGGGCCGGTCACAAGGACCGGGCACTCGCCGTGCTGGACCGGCTCGCGGAGCGGCTGGACGCCGACATGCTCGCGGAGCTGGGTGGGCGGTACGAGGAGCTGGGCCACGGCCGCGAGGCCATGGCGACCTGGGAGCGGGTGCTCGCCGCGAACCCCAAGAACCTCGCGGCGTTGAAGGCGCTCGGCCGCCTGAACGAGTGGGCGGACGACCCGGAGGAGGCGCTCGACCATTACGAGCGGTACCTGGAGTCCGCGCCGGGCGACCGGGAGGTCCTGGAGCGGGCCGCGACGCTGTCGCTCTGGCTGGGGCTCGGCCGGGCAGCGCGCGGGTACGTCCGCCGGATGGGGGTGCCGGGCGAGGTATACAAGGATCTGCGGCTCGACGCCGCGTTCGCGGAGCCGGGGCCGGCCGGGTCCGAGGTCGGCGTGCACTACGACTGGCGGACCAACAACCAGGACTTCTCCCACCACCGCGCCGGCCCGACCGGCGCGTTCGGCATCGGGCGCCGGATGAGCCTGGGCGCGCTGTACCGCTTCCACCGCCTGTCCGGGCCGGATACGGCGGGCGCGGACCGGCTCGTGCTCGGGCACGAGGGCGGGGTGTTCGCTGAGTCGCTGCTCCCGGCCGCGGTCGGGCTGGACGGGGGCGTGTCGGTCACAGGGTACGACACGGGGTGGACCTCGGTGAACGGGTACCTCCAGCTCGGCCGGGCGTTCGGCCCGGTGTCGCTGGAGCTGCGCGGCGAGCGGCGCGACCTCCTGTCCACGGTCGGCGACGTCCGGCGGGAGGTCGTGGCGAACGGGGCGATCCTGCGCCTCTACACCGAGCCGTGGTGGCGCCTGTTCGCTTCCGCCGCGCTCGAGTACCACCGGTACTCCGACGCGAACGACCGGATCGCCTCGGAGGCGACGGTCGGCATCATCGCGCTCGACCGGCCGCGCATCGAGGCGGCCTACGTCTGGTCGCTCGAGCACTTCACGGACACGGCGCCGGGCCGTTCGTACTTCAACCCGTCGCAGTACCACGCGCACGGGGCCCTTGCCCGGATCCGGCACGTCGCGACGACGTGGTTCCGCTGGGATGCCGACGTGAGGCTCTGGCACGCGGTGCGGGACGAGACGCTGATGCTGACGTACGGCGCGGGCGTCGCGTTCCGGATCGCGTGGCGGCACCTGCTGCGCGCGGGTTTCCACCGCACCGACACGCTGGTCGGCACCACCTCGTCGCTCTACAACGAGAACCTGCTCAGCGCGGGCTACGTCTTCGAGTTCTGAGGGAGAACGCTGCGAGGGCGAGGAGGGCTGCGGGCCAGGCCGGCGGCGGTCCCGCATCGGCACCGCCCGCCCCGCACCCGCCGCTCCCCCCGCCGCCCGGCGGTCGCGAGCCGTCGTCGATCGGGAAGCACGCGCCGTACGCGCCGACGACGTGGCCCTCGGGGCAGGGGTTCGCGTCGGTCGGGGCCGCGGGGTCCGCCCCCGGCGCGTCGGAGGGGGCGTCCGCGTCGTGTGCGTCCGCCTGTCCGCCGGTGTCCGCGACGCCGGCCGCGTCGGGATCTGCGTCCGCGGTCGCGCCCGGGTCCGCGACGTCGGCCGCGTCCGGCGCGGCGTCCGGCTTGCCGCCGGGGTCCTCGGCGGGTGCGCCGCACTGGAAGTCCGGGCCGCACTGCGCCGGCGGCGGGCACGACCCGCAGGAGCCGTCGCACCCGTCGCTCCCGCACGTCCTGCCCGTGCAGTCGGGCTCGCAGGTCGAGGGGGCGCACTTGAACGCGGGCCCGCAGGTCCACCCGAACGGGCACAGCCCGCACGACCCGCCGCACCCGTCGTTCCCGCACTTCTTGCCGGTGCAGTCCGCGATGCAGCCGCCGAACTCGCACTGCCCGTCCGGCCGGCAGGTCTCCTCCTCGCCGCACTCGCCGCACGACCCGCCGCACCCGTCGTCCCCGCACTCCCTCCCGTCGCACGCCGGGCTGCACCCCTTGCAGGTCCCGTCCGCCAGGCACTGGAAGCCCGCCTGGCAGATGCCGCACGACCCCCCGCACCCGTTGCCGCCGCACGCCTTGCCGGCGCAGTCGGGGGTGCACGCGCACTTCCCGTCCTGCCGGCAGTCCCAGCCGGGCTTGCAGGTCCCGCACGACCCGCCGCACGCGTTCGGCCCGCACTCCTTCCCGGCGCACTGGGGCTGGCACTCGCAGGTGCCGCCCGGGCCGCAGACCGACCCCGGCCCGCAGTCCCCGCATGACCCTCCGCACCCGTCGTCGCCGCAGAGCTTCACGGAGCAGTCGGGCACGCAACGGCACTTCCCGTACTCGCACGCCTGCCCGCCGGGACAGGTGCCGCACGAGCCGCCGCATCCGTCGTCGCCGCACTCCCTGTTCTCGCAGTACGGGATGCAGGGGGGGCAGTCCCTCGGCAGCCCGGGCCCGGCCATGCCGAGCGTGTCGCAGCCGTAGGCCAGCTTGTCCTTGTCCCACCCGCACTCCCCGTGCGCGCAGGGGCGCTCGCAGATGACCGCGCCCGCCTCGCACCACGTGTGGAGGTCGTCCGGGCGGCAGCAGCCCGCGGCCGTGAACTCGCCGCACGAGTCCGCGATCTTCGTGGCGCCGGGGGGGCAGTAGACCACGGCGGCGGCCCGGGGGGAGGGCAGCACCGCCGCGACGATCGCGACCGCCGCGGCGACCGCGCGGACCGGGAGCGGGAGCGGGGGCGGGAGCCGTGGCGGGAGCCGGAAGGGAAGGGCGACGGTACGCACCGTGGCGCTCCGCAGGTCCGGGTGGGATTCTAACTGATCCGAAGGCGGGACCCCCGTGTCCGGCCCGCCGTCAGCGGACCCCGCGCATCACCAGGTCGAGGCCGTCCAGCACCGCCGAGAGGCGCGCCGCGGGCAGCCTGCCGAGCCTCTCCGCGAGGCGCCTGCGGTCCAGCGTGACGACATGCGTCACGTTCGCGCAGCAGGACTTCGGCAGGTTGGCCTCGCCCGCCTCCAGGCGCACGTTTCCCGGCATCTCGGCCATCCGCGGATTCGACGTGACCGCGACCACGACCACGGTCGGGAGGGTGGTCCGGTTGAACAGGTCGGACTGGACGACGAGCACCGGACGCCGATGCCCCGGCTCGGAGCCGAAGGGCGCGCCGAGGGTCGCCCAGAACACGTCGCCCTGGCGGACTACCACGCGTCCTCCTCCTCCCGGACGCCCGCCGCCGCGAAGAGGCTTTCCGCCGACTCGAGGAGGCCGCGTCGGGACTCGGGGTCCGCGAGGACGCGTTCGACGCGCGACCGCACGTCGTCCTCCGCCTCCGCCTTCAGGGCGGCCCGGAGCGCGTCCGAGACGTATCGACTGCGGGACACCCTGCGCCGCCGGGCGCTCGCGTCCACGCGGCGCAACGTCTCCGCATCGACCGTGACGGCGACCTTCACCGCGGGCCGCATGGAGACCTCCATGGAGGGACCATGCGAAGAATACCGAAGAGAATACCGGAGTGCAACCGCGGTACCCACGCGCTCCAGGGCCATCGCACCAAACGCCGGGGCCCAGGGCTGGCCGCACCGGAACGGAACACAAGGAGATGGCGTGGTTGCTTGAAGGGGCGCCGCGCGCCCTCGGCCCTCGGCGTCAGTGCGGCGCGGACGCGCCGCCTGCACTCGCGCGAAGCGCGGCGCCGCCGAGGGCCGCCCAGGGTGGTATCGGGACCGGGCGCGCGCGGCGCCCCGCGGCGCGGCCAGCCCTGGGCCCCATGATTCCCAACGGTTCGAGATGCGATGGCCCTGCTACGCGCCCCTGCGCCCCCTGCGCCCCTACGGCCTTGCCAGCCGCATCACTAGGCCGAGGTTCGCGGTGGGGGCGGCGGCGTCGGGGGCCCACCCGAAGGCGTAGACGCTGCCGCTCGACGGGTCCACCCAGACGTCGGACAGGCTCGTGCGGCGGCGCGTGGTCTCGTCGCCGCAGGCCTGGTACGCGGTGAACTCGAAGTAGTTGTTGAAGACCGTGACGCCCTTCTCGTTCGGACCGGCGTGCAGGTAGAACGGGACCCTGCACGCGGCGAAGTCGCCGGTCTGCCGGTTCCCGACCACGTGGACGCCCGACCCGGCGTCCGCCCAGACCGCCTGGGCGTCGTGCATCGCGCCCCAGCCCGAGGCGGGGAGGTCCTTGGCGGGCGACGCCCGCGACCACGCCTTGCCGTCGAACCGGTAGACGGTCCCGCGCTCGCCCACGGCCCAGACGTCGGTCGGGCCCGTACCGTGCACGTCGTTCAGGGCGCCCGGCCCGTTCACGGTCGCGGGCTCGACCAGGTCGTGCGGGCCGGCGTTCCACCAGGCCGCCCCGGTGAAGGTCAGGCCGCCGCACGGACCGGACGAGTTGCCGTCCCAGCTCGCGATCACGACGTTCCCGTCGAGCGCGGTCGGCTCGAACCCGACGAAGTACGCGCGGTCCTGGGCGGCCGCGTACGCGCCCCTCAGCTCAGCGGACTTCTGCACGCACGTCGAGGGCTTGTCGATGAGCGCCATGGCCGTGCAGGCGAACGTCCCGCCCGCGCCCGCGGAGGTGCAGGACCGGATCGTGGACCATGGAGACCCCGCCGAGGACACGAGCGGCTTGCCCGTGACGAAGTAGCGCTCGCCGATCGGCGTGGGCAGGAAGGTCGTGGCGAGCATGTCCGCCTTGGTCCCGTACGCCGGCGCGCCGGACTCGGTCCACGGGTCGTACGTGCTGCCCGAGTAGCGCGACGCGATGCCGCCGGTGCCGCTCGCGAGGCGGCCGGCCTGGGTCTGGTAGGACCCGGTGGTGCCGTAGTAGTCGTGCGCGACCGACAGGACCAGGGTGGACGCGTTGATCGAGAAGATCGTCGGGCCGGGCGCGCCGTAGTAGTCGTCCGCCCCGGAGGCATGGAGCGCCGCGCCGTTCGTGGGCCGCCCGCCCTCGTGCAGCCGCGTGTCGGTCGTGCCCGTGTAGCTGCTCGTCCTGAACTCCCACCCCACGCACTTGCCGTTCCAGCACTGCCGGAACTTGCCCGTGCACGGCAGGCCGTTCGGGACCGGCGTGCGGACGCACCCGATCGCGGGGGCGCACGAGTCCGCGGTGCACTCGTTCTGGTCGTCGCACGTCACCGGCTTGCCGGCGCACTTCCCCTGCGAGCAGAAGTCCGGGTTCGTGCAGGCGTCGTTGTCGCTGCACGCGGCCGAGTTGTCGGTGTGGACGCAGCCGTCGGGCTCGGCGCACCCGTCGTCCGTGCACGGGTTGCCGTCGTCGCAGACCGCCGGCGTCCCGCCGACGCACTCGCCCAGCGAGCACGCCTCGCCCTTGGTGCAGACCTTGCCGTCGTCGCACGGCAGGGTGTTGTACTGGAACACGCACCCGAGGCCGGGATCGCACCGGTCCGTCGTGCAGGGGTTCTGGTCCTCGCAGACCGGCGGCGGGCCGCCGACGCACTTGCCCTGCCTGCACGCGTCGCCGGTCGTGCACTTGTTCGAGTCGTCGCACGCGCCCGTGTTGTAGATGTGGACGCACCCGACGCCCGCGAGGCACGTGTCGTCGGTGCACGGGTTGTTGTCGCCGCAGTCCGGGGGCGGACCGCCGGCGCAACCGCCCTGGCTGCACGCGTCCCCGGTCGTGCACTTGTCCCCGTCGTCGCACGGGAGCGCGTTCGGCGCGTTCACGCACCCGACGGCCGGGTCGCAGGAGTCCGTGGTGCACAGGTTGTGGTCGTCGCAGTCCGTGGGCTGGCCGCCGACGCACCTGCCCTGGCTGCACGTCTCGCCGGTCGTGCACTGGCTGCCGTCCTCGCACGGCGAGGTGTTGTAGATGTGGAAGCAGCCGAGCACCCTGTCGCAGTAGTCGTCGGTGCAGCCGTTGTCGTCCTTGCACGCCAGCGTGCCCTTCGGCGCGCACTGCTTGTTCGAGCACGTGTCGCCGGTGGTGCAGGCGTTGCCGTCGTCGCAAGGGAGCGTGTTCGCCACGTAATGGCAGCCGGCCTCGGCGCTGCACTTGTCGTCGGTGCAGGGGTTGTCGTCGTCGCACTGAAGGCCCGTGCCCACGCACCGGCCGAGCGCGCACGCGTCCCCGAGCGTGCAGGCATTGCCGTCGTCGCACGCGCCCCCCTCGTTCGTCGCCGTGAACACGCAGCCCGCGGAGGCGGAGCAGCCGTCGGCGGTGCAGGCGTTGCGGTCGTCGCAGGTCCTCGGCGCGCCGGGGACGCACGTCCCGTTCGCGCAGCGGTCGCCCTCGGTGCAGGCGTTCGCGTCGTCGCACGCGTTCTGGTTCGGGACGACCAGGCAGCCGACCGCGGGGAGGCACGTCTCCGAGGTGCAGGGGTTGCCGTCTCCGCAGTCCGTGGCCGGCCCGCCCTCGCAGCGCCCGAGGCTGCACGCGTCCCCGGTCGTGCACGCGTTGCCGTCGTCGCAGGGCGCGGCGTTGGCCACGTACGCGCAGCCCGCGTCGGGGTCGCACGAATCGTCGGTGCAGGGGTTGCCGTCGTCGCACTCGGCGACCGCCCCGGTGCAGAAGGGGTCCCTGCACGCGTCGCCGGCCGTGCACGCGCTGCCGTCGTCGCACGCGAGCGTGTTCGCGGTGAACGTGCAGCCGGCCGCGGGGTCGCACCGGTCGTCCGTGCAGGCGTTGCCGTCGTCGCACAGGACCGCGGGCCCCGGCACGCACGCCCCCGCCGCGCACGTGTCGCCGCCCGTGCAGGCGCTGCCGTCCGCGCACGGCGTCCCGGTGAGGGCCTCGTGGCCGCACCCCGCGGCCGGGTCGCACGTGTCGCGGGTGCAGTCGTTCCCGTCGTCGCACGACGTCGCCTGGAACCCGGCGCAGATCCCGAGGGTGCAGGCGTCGCCCGCGGTGCAGGGGTTCCGGTCGTCGCAGGCCGCGGCGTTCGGCTCGTGCCCGCACCCGGTCGCCGGGTCGCACCCGTCGTCCGTGCAGGGGTTGCCGTCCGAGCAGTCGAGCGGGATCGTCCCCGCGCACCCGCCCGCGGCGCACGCGTCGCCGACCGTGCAGGGGTCGAGGTCGTCGCAGGGCGCTTCGTTCGGGTCGTGCGCGCACCCGGTGCCCTGGTCGCACGAGTCCGACGTGCAGGGGTTGCCGTCGTCGCAGTCCGCGGGGCCCCCGCCGACGCAGGCCCCCGCCTCGCACGCGTCGCCCGCGGTACACGGGTCGCCGTCCTCGCAGGACGAGACGCTTCCCACGCTGCGGCAGCCCGACGCCGGGTCGCACAGGTCGTCGGTGCAGTCGTTCCCGTCGCCGCAGTCGGTCGGGTCGTCCCCGGCGCACGCTCCGGCCACGCAGGTCTCGCCCGCGGTGCAGGGGTTGCCGTCGTCGCAGGCCGCGCCCTCGTTCGCCGGGACGCGGGCGCACTCGCCGGTCGCCGGGTCGCACGCGGCCTTCGCGCAGGCCGTGTTCCCGGACGGGTCGCACGTCACGACCGTGGCCGTGTCCACCGCGCACGTGCCGGCCACGCAGGCGAGCGTGCCGTTGCAGGCGTTGCCGTCCTCGTGCTTCGCGCAGTCCGCGTCCACCGCGCACCCGCAGCCGCCCGGGACCGGCACTCCCCCGCACTTGCCCCCCGCGCACGCGTCGCCGGTCGTGCACGGATCCCCGTCGTCGCACGGCGCGGCGTTGGCCGCGTGCAGGCACCCGACCGCGGCGTCGCACGAGTCGTCCGTGCAGGGGTTGCCGTCGTCGCAGGGCACGAAAAGGCCCACGCACGCCCCCTCCACGCACGCGTCGCCCGCGGTGCAGGAGGACCCGTCGTCGCAGGCGCGCCCGTCCGGCACCGGCCGCTGCCCGCACGCCCCGGTCGCGGGGTCGCACGCCGCCGCCGTGCAGGCGCCGGGCGCCCGCGGCGCGCACGAGATCACCGTGGACTGGTCCACCTCGCAGTGCCCCCCCGCGCAGATGAGCAGCCCGTTGCACCGGTTCCCGTCCTCCTTCGGCGCGCAGTCCGCGTCCCCGGCGCACGGGCAGTCGTTGCCGATGCCGGCGCAGACCGTGTTCGCGCAGGCGCTCTCGGGGGTGCACGGGTTGCCGTCGTCGCAGGCCGCGGCGTTCGCCGTGTGGCCGCACCCGTCGTGGTCGTCGCACGTGTCGTCGGTGCAGGGGTTGCCGTCGTCGCACGAGACCTGGACCCCCGCGCACGCCCCGGCGACGCACCGGCCGTTCGTCTCGCAGGCGGTGAGCGGTTTGCAGGCCGCCCCGTCCGGCAGGTCCGCCATCACGCAGTGGCCCGCCCGCGCGTCGCACCGCAGCGCCTTGCACGGCGGCACCGCGGCCGCCTCGCAGTCGTCGTCCGACTCGCACGGCTGGACGTCCGCGTCCGGGCCGGCCGCGTCCGGACCGGGCGCGTCCGTGGCGTCGGCCGCGTCCTCCGCGGTTCCGTCCGGGCCGGGGTCCGCCTCGCCGTCCGGGAGGGCGTCCGGATCCGCGTCCGCGGTCGCCTCCGGCCCGTCGTCCCCGACCGGGTCGGGCCGGCGATCCGCGGCAGGGTCCGCCGCGGAGTCCCCCGGGACGTCCGCGTCGGCCTGCACCGGGACGTCGCCCGGGAGGTCCGCCGGGCCGCCCGACGCCCCGCCCGTGCCGCAGCCGATCGCCGCGCCCGCCGCCGCCAGTGCCGAGACCGCCAGGACCGCCGCCCGCCACACCGTCTTCCGGCTCATGGAGCCCTCCAACCCACGACTCGCCGCTGATGATACCGGACCGGCCTCCCCGGATCGAGGGGGGGCGGGGTCGGTGCCCCGTTCGGCGCACGACAGCGTGTTCGTCCCGTGCCCTTGGCCCCGTTCACCCGGCCGGGGCGTGGAAAACACCGCAGGCTCTGAAGGACGCGGGAGACGTCGGTCGGCGGGCCTTGAAGACGGTCACACTGGCGCCGCCGTAGGGGCCGCAGCCGTAGTCCGGTCCGTAGCGGTTTCCCGACACGAGGACGACCTCGCCGGAAGCGGGAAACTCGTACATCGCACGGATGCCGGGCTCGCACTCCGGCAAGCCCCGGCAGGCAGCGACCACGAGGATGAACGACTCGAAATCCACCTCCGGCACCTCGTCGTACGCGGGCTGCTTCAAGCAGTGCCAGAGGTCGTCACAGGGCGCGAGCGCCGGCCAGAAGGCGTTCCACGTCGCCTCGTCCCGGATCACCCAGAAGCCGCCCCCGGGAACCCCGAGCCCGCCGATCGGCTCTGCCATTCCGACCGCGTCCGCGTGGCACAGGACGTTCTCCCCGTAAGGGGGATCAATGCGGGCGTAGCAGACCCATCGGAGTTTCGTGGGTTCGAGATCGATAGCGGTCTCGTCGGTCGGACCCTCGCAGGTCACCTTGTCGGGGCAGCTCGTCTCGACGCAGACGGGGAACTCCGGCACGTCGCGGACGCAAAGGAGGACCTCGCAGGCCTTCTTCAAGGGGCAACTCCATCCTGCAGGGCAGTCACGGTGAAAGTGCCCGCGGCACTCGATCTCGCACGTCGCGGCCGTGGCCCCGGGCTCCAGCGCGCAGTCCCACTCGGGGTGCGGGAGCAGGGCCTCGGGCACGGGCACGAAGGCGTCCTCGTCGCCGGCGTCCTTCGTCCCGCCCGCCTCGCCCGTGACTCCGTCGGCACCCGCCCCGTCCGCGTCCGGGTTCGCGCCATCGGGACGAGTCGAGTCCCAGGCTCCGGCCGTGTCCGGCTCCGCTTCCGTGCACTCGGAGGGATCCCCTTCCGCCGGTACCGGTCGCGGGCGGGCGCCGGAGCCGCAATCCCCCACGCACAGCAGGAGCACGGCCGAAGCCGCCGTCAGCGCCGTCCGCGCAACCGCACGCATCCGATTGCCCCCATCGCGAGAACGAGCAGCCATGCGGTCCTTCCGGCAGGCGCCCCATCGAATGCCGAGCATGAGCCCCCGCCGCGGGCGCCGGCATCGAGTCTCGTCGCCTCTCCGGGAGCCCCTCCGGGATCGTCGATCGGCTCAGGCGACGTGTCGCCCGCCACTTCGGGCGGAGCCTCCGCCGGGGATGCGTTGTCGGGGGGCGCCGTATCCCCGCCCGCGGGATCGTCGGCGACCGGCGTGTCGGCGGTCGCCGACTCGTCAGGGGCTGCAGGCGAATCGCCGGCAGCGCCCTCGTCGCCCGACGGATCCACGACGACTTCGGCCGGCGGCACGTCCGGCACCTCCGCGTCGTCCGAAGCTTCGGGGGCGTCCGGAAGCCCCTCCTCGGGGCCGGGCTCCCCGCAGTCCGTGCACGGCAGGCATCCGCCGCAGATTGCCTTGCACGCCCAGGCGCACTTGCCGTCCCACTCGTCGGTGCAGCAGTACTCGTCAGTCTCGCAGACGCACTTCTCGCACGCGCACCCTGCGCATCCCGGCGTGGGCGGGGTTTCCATGCAGCCGTACCCGTAGTGACACTTGCCGGTGTCGTCGCAGAACCCGCCCGCGGGGCATTGCCCGCACTGGCCCCCGCAGAGGTCCGGGCCGCACTCCATCCCCTCGCACTGCGGCTGGCAGCACATGCCGTTGTAGCAGACCTTCCCGCCGCCGCACTGGCCGCACTCCCCGCCGCACCCGTCCGGTCCGCACCACTTCATGTCGCACTTCGGCGTGCAGGTGAAGTCGCACTCCCGCGGGTACTTGCCGGAGGGATCTTCGAGTGGCCACGATTCCTCGGCGACGCACCCGTAAGAGATGGAAACCCATCGACACGATTTCCCGGTCGCGCTGCAGTCGTATTCCGCCAGTCTTTCCTCCAGGCAATGGACCAGCGTGGCGGTGCGGCAGCACCCATTGATCGTGATGTCCCCGCACCCGAAGACGCAACGGTCCACGACGCAGTCCCAACCCTCCTTGCACGTCCCGCACTCGCCTCCGCACCCGTCGTCCCCGCACTCCTTGCCCTCGCAGGCAGGGGTGCAAAGCGCTCCGGATACCGAGCCCGCGGGCTCGTCCACCGGGCCGCAGGCCAGGGCGACGCAACAAGGGATCCAGCGAATCACCATGTCCGCAATCCTGCTGCTCACGGTCAACCTCTCAGTTCTTCGGGTGGGGCCGGATGTAGATGCTGTCGATCCACCACTCCCCGTGCCCCTCCTGGCAGAAGTAGAGGCGGGCGTGCAAGGGGGCCCTGAAGGTGAACGACTCCATCCGCTGGAGGTTCAATGGATCCGCAAGCGATCCGATGCCGAACCACGCCTCGTCCCCGTATTTCCCACCGCGCTGCTCGGGCCACTCGATGTCGTCCCAAACGTCACCGCGAACCTGCACGAGGCGGGGACTCGACGACGGCCATCCCTGAACCTCCAATCCCTCGAACCACGGGCGACTGCGGATCGCGTAGCTCACCGAAGCGTCGTAGGTCTCGCCCCAGATCAGGGCGGCGTCGAGTGCCCACGCGCAGTTCAAGGTCGGGGGCTCCATCCGATCGGCAGCACCATGCGTGCACCCGGACACCCCTACAGGATTCACGACGAGTCCTGTCGGATCCGCGGGATCCTCGACCACGCACTGTTCGGGGCCGTCTGCAACACCACCATGCACGACGTGGTATCGAGGACTTCCGGGGAAGGACCACTCCGAGTACCCCGGCCTAGCCACCCATCTCTCCGAGGTCTCGTCCTCTCCCTCGAACCAGTAGTGGTCCGGCGTCGCCACGAGCGATCCCCAGAGGTCCAGGGCCCAGGAACCGGAACTGACAAACAGGTGGCAATCCCAGTCCCCCGCTGGAGGAGTGATTCGGAAGTAGCGCGCTACCAATCCGATGCCGGAGTAGCCGATGCTGGCCTCCTCGGTCTGGCAGTCGAATCCGTTCATCTGAGCGCACCGGACGCAGACGTAACCACGACTGGTGAGCAGTTCGACGCGATGGTTCACACCCGGCTCGAGCGGTCGCTCGACCTTCCACCGCAGAATCCCATCGTGGCCGTCCGGGATGTCCCCGGCGTCCGTCACTCCCACCAGGTTCTGCGGAGACTCGAAGACCGCGTACACCGATTGGTACTGCGCCTGGTTCGGCTCGCAGACCCCGCCGATCCCGTCTTGGTCGCTGTCGGACTGATCGGGGTTCGGAGTCAGGACGCAGTTGTCATCCAGGTTCCAGACGCCATCCCCGTCCGCATCGTGCCCGAGGTAGACCGGCATGGCGGGGTCGCCAAAGACCTCCAAACGCAGGAGACGCCTGTACCGCTGCGCTTCGGTCGCGTGGAGGCTGGCGCTCGCAAGGGCAAGCGTCCACAGATCGCCTGCGCGCACCCCGCCGCTCTCGTATGGCAGGGGAGGCTCGACGACGAAGCCCAGGGCAGCGAAGTTGTCCAGGACGGCCGCGTTGCCCACGACCATCGAGGCACCGCGATCGGGAAACAGGGTCAGGGCCGTCTCAGGCACGGTGTCCAGCCAATCGTGATACCAGTCTCCGACCCCCCAGCGATAGGCGACCAGCGGGAATGAGCTTTGGCTGCCCGCCGGAAGCGCGGAGATCTCGTATTGAGTCAGGTGCCCGCCTCCTCCCAGGTCCGCATCCGTCCAGACGAGCACCGTCCCGACTCCCTCGATGAGCCGATCCCGGACGAACTCGCTCGCGCCGGCGTCCGGCCGCATGGCGTTGTAGTTCACGAATGCCTCGGGGAGGCCCCGCCAGGCGGGCGGTCCGAACGTCGGCGTGGCCCACGGGTCCCACTCCTCGGCGAACGGGAATCGCTTGACCCGCTCGGCGCGTCCTGCTTCCTTGGCCTGCGGGCCATCGGCGAGCAGGAGCACCCTCGAAGACGAGGGCAGCGCATCCCCCCAGCGGGCCTGATGGATGATCTTCTGGAATGCGTTCGACGCCTCGCCACTCGCGACCCACCCTGGGGGAATGGGAATCCGTCCGATTCCGATGTCCGGCGCCCCGTCGTCTCCGTTGAGCCGCGTGTAGTAGCCGTCCCCGTCGTGGCTCCTGTAGCGGAACTTGAGTGGGGTCAGTCCGTCGGCGTCCTGGAAGTCGCTGATCCCGTAGAGGGGGCACGGGGCCACGTTCAGGATCGCGGCCGTGTCACACTCCTCCCATGCCAAGAGATCCACGTCCCGCTCGTCGTCGAAGTCGGAGAACCACTGGTCGACGAGGCTCGGCCAGGCCGCGTCCGGCGCATCGCCGGCGTGCTCGTCGAAGTCGCGGCCGAGCCACCTCGAACTCACGTGGAACCTGGTGGTGGGACAGTGGAGGGAGCCCAGGTCGTACCCGCAGGCTTGGATGTCGCCGGGCCGCAGCACCGGGGTGAAGGGGATCGGCAAGGTGTTGTCCGATGGAACCAGGTTGGAACGGAAGGTCTGGAGCGCCAGGTCCTTCCCGTAGTTCAGGATCCTGATCCGGAAACCAACGACCCCGTCCTGGTCGATGTCGGCCGCGAACAGGTTGACGTTGGCTCGCCATCTCGGGGTCGAGCACTCCGTCTGGTCGCACGGGTCGTATGCGTCCCCGATGCGCTCGCGCCACCCCGTCGAGTCGTGCGCGGTGTAGGTGTATCCCGGATCGCCGTCATGGAGGTTGTCCCCCACGGCGACGTCGCAGTAGTCGCCGCAATCGACGAGGAGCCACGGCCACAGTTCGAGGTCCGGGGCCGCGATCTCGCCCGTGATCTCCAGTGCTACGTGGTGGGACGGGACGTCGGATCCGAACAGACCCGTGCCTGGGTCCTTGCCGGGCGGGATGTCGTACGGGTCGGCCACGATGAGGACGTGTTCGAGACGATTCTGCTGGAACAGGTCCTTCAAACGACCGCGCATGCAACTCGGTCGGCCCAACTCCTGCGGGCACCACGTCCGCAGTTGCTCCACGGTCCAGTACGTCACGTGGAACCCGTTCAAGCTCGGGTTCTGGGCCACGAACTCGGTCGCGACCTGCTGCTGGAGGTCCTGGGGAGAGATGATCAGGTACTCCGGCAGGCCGAGGTAGTCGCCCATCGGGTCGATCATGCCCGGGTTCAGGATCAGCTTGTTGAGCGCGTTGTCGAACGCCGAATTCCCCGGCGCCATCCCCACCTCGCCGGGCGAAACGGCCTGCGCGACCCGGATCCTGGCGGTGCCGCTGGTCCGAAGCTCGACCTCGCTGTCCGCAGGCCTGTACCGAAGCGGGTAGATGTCCAGGTACACGAGGTTCCGGTTCTTGAGGAAGAAGGGCTGCGACACGCGGAGCCAGGCCGCAGGCAGGGTCCGAACGTTCGTGTAGAACGCCTCGTCGTACTGGAATCCCGATGGAGGCGGCGCGGGCTCGTCGGACAGCGCCTGCTGGCTCGGCCAGAGCAGGACCGGGGGCTCGTCGTCCCCGATGATCACCGACTCGCCCTCGTCGATCGATTCGGCAGCGACGGATCGCCATCGTGCCGGGACCTCGACCAGGAGCCGCTTGAACGGGATGGGCGGCTCGCCGGGCACGGGATCCGCGACCAACCCCGGCATCCTCGGCTCGTACATGTCGCCCATCGGGGTATCGTGCCGGACGAGGTCGAACGAGCCGACCTCGAACGACACGTAGATGTACTGCTCCAGGTCGCCCACGATCACGCTGTGGGTGTCGGTCACCCGGAACCGGTTCTCCGCCTCGCACGCGTCGCCGATGCCGTCTTCGTCCGTGTCGACCTGGGGCAGGCCCTCGGGAGGCGCGTTCGGAGTTGTGGGGCAGTTGTCCTCGTTCCCGCAAACCCCGTCACCGTCGATGTCGTTGAGCGGATCCAGCGGGCAGTCGTCCGCGCTGTCGTCGATGCCGTCGTAGTCGTCGTCGGGGTTGGGGAGCGCGCAATCGAGCCGGCAGGAGTGATCCTCGCAGCGGAAGGCCCCTTCGAGACACGAGCCCGGCAGTGCGAATCCTTGGGACTCGCAGTCGACATGGTCGTCGCAGAGCCCTCCGATGGCCGGGCACGTCCACGGGTCGTCGCACTCGGGGTTCTCGGGATCCGGACAGCCTGGCACCGGGTCGCACTGGCAGACTTCCACTTCGATGCCGACGCAGTCCCCGGCCTCGCACTCGTCCATGGCCGTGCACGGGTTGGCGTCGCTGCACGGGTCGCCGTCGGCGATCGGCGTGGCTACGCAGTTGCCGGACGCGCAGTGGTCGCCGTCGCTGCACGGGTCGTCGTCGTCGCAGTCCGCGCCGTCGAGCAGGGGCGTGCCGACGCAGGCACCGCCGACGCAGAGGTCGCTGGAGGTGCAGTCGTTGGAGTCGTCGCAGGCGCCGGTCCTCGCGAGGTTCATGCACCCGAGGCCCGGCACGCACGAGTCGTTCGTGCAGGGATTGCCGTCGTCGCAGTCCAGGGGCGTCCCGATGCAGGCGCCGCCCGTGCATGTGTCGTCGCCGGTGCAGGCGGCGCCATCGTCGCAGGACGTGCCGTCCATCGGAGCGCCGGCGTTGGCGCAGCCGGTGGCAGGGCTGCAGGAATCCGCCGTGCACGGCTCGTTGTCGTCGCAGGAGACGGGCGTGCCTGCGCAGACGCCGGTGGCGCAGGTGTCCCCGGTGGTGCAGGCGTTCGCGTCGTCGCAGTCCGTCACCGGCTCGTGCCTGCACCCGAGGACCGGATCGCACGAGTCCGCGGTGCAGGGGTCCGTGTCGGCGCACCCGATGACCGGGTGGAGGCAGCCGCTGTAAGGCAGGCACGCGTCGTCCGTGCAGGCGTTGTCGTCATCGCAGTCCAGCGCCTCGCCGCCGGGGACGCAGAGGCCGGCCGAGCAGTGGTCGCCAACCGTGCAGAGGTCGTTGTCGCTGCACGCGGTCGCTTCGTTCGGCGTGTGCACGCACCCGACCGCGGGGTCGCAGGAGTCGTCGTCGCACGCGTTGAAGTTGGCGCAGTTCGTCGGCCCCGCGGGCGTGCAGACGCCGTTCACGCACGTGTCCGCGTAGGTGCAGGCGTTCCCGTCGTCGCACGCGCCGTCTCGCGGCGCAGATACGCAGCCCTCCGCCGGGTCGCACGAGTCCGTGGTGCAGGCGTTGGCGTCGTCGCAGGTCACGGCCGCGCCACCGGTGCAGGCGCCGGCGGTGCACGTCTCCCCCGTCGTACACGCGTTGCCGTCGTCGCAGGGCGGCGAGCCGGGCGCGGGGGCGTACACGCACCCGACCGCCGGGTCGCAGCCGTCGAGGGTACACGGGTCGTCGTCGTCGCAGTCGCGCGGTTCGCCGGCCGTGCAGACCCCGCCGTCGCAGACGTCCCCCGCCGTGCAGAGGTCCCCCGCAAAGCAGGCGGCAGTGTTCGGCTCGTGGCTGCACCCGCCCCAACCCAACTCCGCGTCGTCCGTGCAGGGGTTCTGGTCGTCGCAGTTCGACGCGAAGCCGGGCGGCGGGATTGCGTCGTAGATGTCGGCCAGCGGGACGTCCGCGTGCGAGGCGTCGAGGTAGAGCACCGCGCTCGCCGGGCCGGTCGTCTCGACCCGGTACCACACGGCGCGCGGCGTGCCCCCGGACGGGTTGAGCGTCAGGGACCTGAAGCCCGCTGCCGTCGCGGGGTCCCATGGCTGGAACGCGCTCACCCGGCCATTCTCCGCCGAAGCACCCCCCGCGTCCAGGAACACGTAGTCGTACCGGTGGTCCGGGGGCTGCTCGACTTCCGGCCGGACGAACCGGATCCGCGCCGGGTTCGCGGCCGGGTTCAGCGTGGTCCGCCTCACCCAGGTCAGTTCCAACGGGAAGACCGAGGTCTCGCCCTGGTCAGGGTTGCAGAGGAACGGCTCGGTCAACTGCTCGACGTACGACGCGTCGCGCGCGGCCGTCAGGAGGTCGGCCCGCGCGGCGGGCGAGAGCGCCCAGTAGGGACAGAACGGCTCGAAGAAGCCGGTGCCGGTCCACAGGCTCGTCCTCCACTGCGGCGGGGTCGCCCCGGACGCCGCGAGCGTGCCGAGGCTCTCGCCCTTGGCCGCGCGGTAGGGCAGGGCCTCGATCGCGTCGGAGCAGTCCGTGATGCCGAACGCGGCGAATGCGTAGTTCCCGACCACGGCCCACAGGTCGACTTCCCCATCGTCCGGGCACACGGTGCCGGACTCGCCCGCCGCCGACACGACGTCGCAATCGGCCCATGCCGCGAAGTCGGGGGCGTTCAGGCCCGAGTGGAACGACAACTCGATCTCCTCGGCGCCGTCCGGGGACCAGGCCGAGTGGACCCCGAACGGCTTCGCGACCCGGCCCAGGCCCGCGCGGATCGCGTCGATGCCCGCAGCCGCGAACGGCAGCGACGCGTCGCCCGCGCCGAGCCCGTTCCCCACGAGCACCACGCGTTCGTCGGCGCCCGACCCGACCACGTCGATGAACCTGAGCCCGTCCCGCGGCGGCCTCGTGCCCGCGTCGTGGTACACCTCCCGGTCGTCCCCGGTCCTCGCGGTCCGGCGGTCCAGGAAGTCGATGCCCTTCCCGCGGAACGGCAGCGACCCGAGCGTCGGCAGGCCGCGCGGGTCCATGATCGTCGCGAGGTTCCGGAACCGGCTGAACTCCACGAGGATGTTGTCCAGCGCCTCGACCTCGGTCGCCCACTCGATCAACAGGTCCGCCGCGTCCCGGCCGATGTGGCTGTAGGTCTCCGAGAGGTGCGGGTACGGGGGCGAGGAGACGTACTGGAGGAACCCGGCGTCGCCGGCGATGTCGTCGGCGATGCGGCCGTAGGCCGCGAGCGTCAGGCGCGCGTGGTGCGTGTCCGTGCCCGGCAGCCGGAAGCCCGAGACTTCCCCGCGGAGCGCATCGCCCTCCCACCACTCGCCCCGGTAGGCGAAGTACCCGGGCTCGCCGGGCTGGTCGGACGCGAACGCGGCCTCGACCCGGCCGATCGTGCCCGCGCCGGACCGGAGCAGCAGGGTGAGCGCGCCGCCCGCGGTCTCCGACAGGCCGACCACGGTCCCGCCGCAAGGCGCGGCCTCGCAGGGCCACGTGCGGTAGGCGCCCGTC
>VGRB01000017.1 GCA_016875475.1 Deltaproteobacteria bacterium | reverse complement strand
TTTTGTCCTCGACGAAGCCGCCCCGCATCGAGGTGCGCAACCCGGAGGTCGAGGCGTCCGGGAACGGCAGGGTCCTCGCGACGGTGCCGGCCGGCGGCGTCGTGCACGTCGCGGTAATCCCGCCGGACGGCGACGAGATGACGTACGAGCTGTCCGCAGCGGTGTTCCCGTCCGGGTGCGACATCGGCGACCCCGAGGGGATCCCCATCGGGCCGGGCCGCACCGAGGGCGAGGTCTGCCCGACCGAGATCGACACGTACCTGCTTGAGCTCCGGCCGGGCGAGGCGGCGCGGCTCACGCTGACCTTCGACCCGGCCCTCGCGGACCTGGACCTCCGCGCGGACGACGCTTTCGGCAACGTCGTCGAGTCGGCCGGGAGCGTCGGCCCGGAGCAGGTGACCGTCGAGTACGCCGGCGGGTTCGCGCACGTCGTGACGGTCTCGGCGGTCGGCCTCGGGTCCGCGCCCTACGCGCTCGATGTGGCCGTGTCCGACCTGTCCGACCTGTGCACCGAGGACCTGCTGGCCCCGAACGCGACGCCAGGGGAGGCCGCGGTCGTGCCCGAGGGGACGTGGGACCGCCTGAAGCTCTGCCCGGGCACCACCGACCACGTGCGCGTCGGCCTGAACGGGGGCGAGACCCTGCTCGCGACCGTGGCTGCCGAGGGCGACGTCCCGCTGCTCGCGATCCTCGACCCGGACGGCGGCGCGATCGCGACCGGCGCCACGGCCGAGGGCGCGCGGACCGCCGAGGTCGAGGTGCCGGGGCCGGGGGACTACGTCATCCGGATCGGGCCGGCCGCGGGTGACGAGGCCGTCCCGTACGCGCTCTCGTTCGGCGCGACCGACCCCGCAGGCGAGTGCCGCCCGGACCGGCTGGAGCCGAACGACTCGCCGGACGAGTCGCTTGCGCTCGCGAACGGCTACACCACGCACCTGACCCTGTGCGACGGCGACCGGGACGTGTTCTCGTTCCGGCTGGCGGAGTGGGAGTCGTTCTCGGCCTGGCTGCTCGCGGGGAGCGCGTTCCCGCGCGGCATCCTGCTCGGCCCGGACAAGGTGGAGGTCGCGCTCGGCCAGCCGACGTCGTTCGGCGAGGAGGTGTTCCACCTGGCCAAGGAGAACGGGACATACTGGCTGGTCGTCGAGCCGGATGGGGAGTCGGGGTGGTACGACGTGGGGATCGAGAGGCTGTGACGGGCGCGGACCCGGCGGACCCGGGCCGGCGCGAGTTCCTGAGGCGCCTCGGCCTCGGGCTCGCGCTCGCCGCGGCGCCGGGCGTGGCCCGGGCCTCCGACTTCAACCGCTTTCGCGTGGCTCAGGTCACGACGAGCGACCTCCCCCCCGCGCGCCCGAACGCCGCCTTCGTGCTCGGCCAGGAGGTCCGCTTCCGGACCGCCGTGGACGTGAAGCTCGACCGCGTCGTCGTGCCGCTCTCGTCACGGGCCGTGTTCGACCACCCCTTCCTGCTCTGGGTCGGCGACGGCGCCTTTCCGGACCTCTCCCAGCTGGAGCAGGCCAACCTCCGGACGTTCCTGGAGATCGGCGGGTTCGTGCTCGTGGACAACGCGGGCGACGGCGCCGCGCTCGGGGCGTTCGACCGGCAGGTCCGGGCCCAGCTTCGCCGCGTGCTCCCGGGGTCCGCGCTGCGCGAGGTCCCGGACGGCCACGTCCTGATGCGGGCGTTCTACAAGCTGGCGTCCGTCGCGGGCCGCCGGGCGCACCGGAACGCGCTCGACGGGGTGTTCCTTGAGGACCGCCTGTGCCTGCTCTACTCGCAGAACGACCTGGCGGGCGCCTGGTCGCGCGACGGGTTCGGGAACTGGGAGTTCGAGGCGGTGCCCGGCGGGCCGGTGCAGCGCGAGGGCGCGATCCGGCTCGGGGTGAACGCGGTGATGTACGCGCTGCTGCTCGACTACAAGGACGAGCAGGCGCACACCGACTACCTCCTGCGCAAGCGGAAGCTCCGGAAGGAGGACTTGTAGGGCGGCCCCACCCGGCCCGCCCTGCCCGGCATGGAGACGCGCCTCCACATCCTGGGCCACTCGGCGACCGCGATCGCGCTCGTCGCGACCCTCGCGGCGGCAGGCCTCGCCGTCTATGTGTGGCGCGTGAAGGGCGCGCTCGGCCGGCGCGACCAGATGGTCCTGGCCGGGCTCCGGCTGGTCGCGGTCGCTGGCGTCCTCGGCGCGTTCCTGCAGCCCGCGATCCGGCGCGAGGAGGTGGTCCGCCGGCCCTCCGTCGTGCTCGTGCTCGCCGACGAGTCCGCCAGCATGGGGGTGATGGCCGCGGGCGGCGTGACGCGGGCCGAGGAGGTCGCCCGGTTCGTCAAGGCCCGGTCGGGCTGGCTCGACGCGCTCGAGCGCGACCACGACGTCCGCTACCTCGCGTTCTCGGACGGCGTCCGCGAGGTGACGAGGGAGGCGCTCGCGGAGCCGCTGCCGTCCGCCGGCGGCTCGACCGACCTCGTCTCGGCCATACGCCTGGCCGCGACCGGGCTGGAACGGAGCGACGTCGGGGGGGTGCTCGTGCTGACGGACGGCATCGACCACGGCGATGACCTCGCCTCGGTCGGCCCAGCGCGCGTGCCGCCGGCCAGGAGGGAGGCGCTACAGGGCCTGCCCGGCCCGGTTCACGCGCTCATGACGTCCGCCCCGGAGAAGGTCCGGGACGTCGCGCTTCACCGGGCGGACGGCCTCGGGTACGTGCTCGACCGCAACGTCGCGGAGGTCCGGTGCGAGCTGCGCTCGGTCGGATACGACCCCGTCTCGGACCCGCCCGGGGACACGGGCGGCAGGCTGACCGTCACCCTGTCCGAGGCCGGGACCGTGCTCGACCGCGTGGAGGTCCCGGTCGCGGACACGGTCCAGGGCGCAACGGCCACGCTCGCGTTCCTGCCTCGCGGGCCCGGCCGCCGCGTCCTCGAGGTCTCTGTGTCGCCGCTGCCGGACGAGATCGCGGTGCTGAACAACACGCGCCTGGTGGTCGTTGACGTGGTCCGGGACCGGCTCCGCGTCCTGCACGCCGCGGGGCACCCGAGCTGGGATCAGCGGTTCCTGCGCGAGTACCTCCGGCGCCGGCGCGACGTGGAGCTGGTGTCGTTCCACACGCTCCGCGCGCCGGACGCGGCGGTCCTGTCGTCGGACGACGAGACCACGCTGATCCCGTTCCCGGCCGAGGAGATATTCGGCAAGCAGACCGAAGGGTTCGATGTCGTCATCCTCCAGGACCACGACCTGCCGGAGATCAACCGCGACCGCTACGCTGCGAGCCTCGCCTCGTACGTCCACGGCGGCGGCGCCCTGCTGGTGATCGGCGGCTCGTACTCCCTCGGGGCGCGCGGGCCGTGGCCGTCGGTGCTCGACCCCGTGCTGCCGGTGACGGCCCCGCGAAACGCCGCGCACGGGATGGTCGAGGCGCGGCTCGAGGTCGAGGTCCCCCCCGAGGCCGCCCGGCACCCGATCGCGGCCGACCCGGCCTGGTCGCAACGGGTCGCGCACGCGCCCCCGCTCGCGGCCGTGAACGTGGTCGGCGCAACGAGGCCCGGCGCGACCGTGCTGCTGCGGGCCGCGGCGGACCCGTCGGGGCCGAGGCACCCCGTCGTCGTCGTGTCGCAGTCCGGTCTCGGACGGACGGGGGCGATCCTGACGGACGCGCTGTGGCGATGGTCGTTCGATGCGACCTTCGACGACCTGTACCGGCGGGTCCTCGACGGGATGCTCGCCTACCTGACGCGCGACCCGGCCGCGTCGCCGATCCGCGTGGCCGCGGCCCGACCGCGCCTCGGACCGGGCAGGGAGCAGATGGTGAACGTGACCGCGCCGCAGGGCGTGGGCGGCATCCAGCTGCTCCTGGAGCGCCGCACCGGGCCGGACCGGTTCGAGGCGGCGGGGCCCGCGGCCGACGTCGCGACCGGGGTCCCGGAGCGGTTCGCGGCGGGCGGGCCGGGGGTGTGGAGGGCCACGGCGTCCGGCGTGATCGGCGACGCGCGTGTCGAGGCGTCGGACGTGTTCCTGGTCGGGCCGTCGGACGAGGAGGCGACGCAGATCCTGCCCGGGGCGCCGCGCCTGGCCGCGCTCGCGGAGCTGACGGGCGGCCGCGTCGTGCAGATGGCGGACGCCGCGCCCGACGCGCTCCCGCTGCGCCCGGAGGTCGTGGCGACCGTGGGCGTGCACTCGGAGGACCCGATCTGGAACCACCCGGCGGTCTTCCTGATCCTGGTGCTGGTGCTCGGGCTCGAGTGGTACGTCGAGCGGAAGATCGGGTACACGTGATGGGTGGCCGGGCCCGCCCCCCGGCGCGCCCGTCCCATTCGATTCCGGGCGGGCCGCGGGCGGCCCGAACGCCCGCGGCCCGAGGGCGCGCGGGGGGCGGGGCGGGCACGGGCACGGGTACGGACATGGGGATGCGCAACATCCGGTTGATCCTCCAGTTCGAAGGCACCGACTTCTGCGGGTGGCAGATGCAGGCCTCCGACCGGACCGTGCAGGGGGACCTCGCCGCGGCGCTGCGCGAGCTGACCGGACGGGACGTGGTGCTCCACTCGTCGTCACGCACCGACGCGGGCGTCCACGCGCTCGCCATGCCGGTCAGCTTCAGGCTCGATACCACCCTGCCGCTCAAGGCGTTCGTGCTGGGACTGAACTCGATCCTCGCGCACGACCTGAGGGTGATGTCGGCGGAGGACGTGCCGGACGACTTCCACGCGCGCTTCTCGGCCCGCGGGAAGACGTACCGCTACCGGGTCCAGAACGGGCGCGTGATGCAGCCGATCGAGCGACGCACGTCGTGGCACGTGCCGGTGCCGATCGACATCGATGCCCTGCGGGCCGGCGCGGCGCACCTCTTGGGCGAGCACGACTTCTCCGCGTTCCGCGCCGCGGGCTGCGACGCGGCGTCGCCGGTCCGGACGATCCGCTCGGTGTCGGCGCGATGGGCCGAGCCGCCCGGCGGGCGGATCCTGGAGATCGAGGTGAGCGGCGACGGGTTCCTGCGCAACATGGTCCGCATCGTCGCGGGCACGCTCGTCGCGGTCGGCATCGGCCGCCGGCCGCCGGGGTGGGTCCGCGAGCTGCTCGAGTCCCGCGACCGGAGACAGGGCGGCCAGACCGCGCCGCCCCGGGGGCTGTTCCTCGTCGAGGTGGAGTACCCGTGAAGCGCGCCGCCGTTCGCGCCGCCGTGCGCCGGCTGGCTCGACTGCGGCGCGGCGGGCACGCCGGTCGCGGCGCACGACCGCTTCCGCGCCGCGCTCCCGCGTCTCGCCGCCCCGCCCGCGGGCCCCGACGGCGACCGCTGGCGCGAGGTCGCCGGCATCGTGGAGCAGTCGCGCGGCTGGGCCGACGTGGGTCGCAGCCTGTGGGAGGACGGGTCGGTCGCGCCAGGGGCGTGGCGCACGCTCGTGGACGTCAACGCAGGGTACCTGCGGATCTCCTCGCTTGCCGCGCTCGCCGCAGCGACCGGCTACGCCGCGCCGGACGAGGCCGCGGGACGCTGCGCCCTGCTGCTGGAGGCCGCGGCCGACACGTGGAACCGCGCGTACTTCCTGGCGCTCCGGTCCGACGCCCCCGCCGGCACGATGCCCGGCGTCACGTGCCGGTAGCGGCCCTGTCGGGCGACACCACGCGCCACCCGGTCTTGCGGAAGTCGCCGTCCAGCGCCAGGATGGGGCAGTCCTCCGCCACGGCCAGCGCGTATGCGAAGCAATCCCCGAGGTTCAGGGGAAATCCACGACCCAGTCCGCGTGGGGCTCGTCGAACAGGACGGCGAGCAGCGCCGACGTGTCCAGGACCACGGCGTCACCTCCAGAGGTCGTCGTCCGACCGGAACCGTCGCGATGCGGCCGGCCGGCCGCCGGCGGCAAGTCCCCGGAGCTGCCCGAAGTCGGCACGGTCGCGGCTGCCGAGCGCCCGGTCGAGCGTCTCGCGGACCGCGACCCGGACCGCTTCGGACTTGCTGCGGAACCGGCGGGCCGCGACGAGCCGCGCCAGCGTCCGCTCGAAGTCGGGGGAGAGCTGGAGGTTGAACTGGCTCACGGCGCCTGCCTCCGAGACCTGTACAGATCCTATATATGATGGGCCGTTCCGTCAAGTCCCGGGGCACCCGTCCGAAGAGCGATGGCGTCCCGAGCGATGGCCCCGCCCCCGGTACGGCTCGGCGATCCAGTAGCCGACCTCGGCGGTCAGCCGGACGTCCTGGTCCGGGTGGACCCCGACGCCGCCCGCGACCTCGCCGTCCACCTCGATGCACAGGACCGCCCCGCGCGTCTCGGCCGCGACCTTGGCGATGAACGCCCGGGCATCGGCCTCCGTGTACGGGTGAGGGAATCCGTCCCGGAGCCCGCGCGCGACGTTCTCGTTGTTCGCGCGCCGTGCGACGGCAGGGGCATCGGCCGCGACGAAGGGCCGGAGCGTGGCGCGGGACAGGCGGATGGTCATGGGGCCTCCTTGGCGCCGCGGCCGAACGCCCGCCGGATCCGGGCGAGGTCCGCCGCCACCACGCCCCGCACCGCCGCGAGCACGGCCGCGAAGACCGCGACCGCCGCGACGCAGGCCGCGGGCCAGGGGAGGACGCCGGCGAGCAGGCGCGCGGCCGCGACCCCGGCGGCGGCGGCCCCGCCCGAGGCGACGACGGTCCAGGCCCACGACGCGGCGGGCGCGACCCGGCGGAGCATGTACAGCGTCGCGGACGCGCCGACCGCGGTCCCGAGCATGGTCGCGATCGCCGCCGGGACGTACGTGGCCTCCGCGGCGCCCGGTCCCGGCAGCAGCCACGCGAGCGCCGAGATCTGCACCGCGGCGGCCGCGGCGGCGCCGACCAGCGACGCGGCGGGACGCCCGGCGGACGCGAGCACCGCGTTCCCGACGTACATCAGCGCGGTCAGGGCGCTGGCCGCGAGCAGCGGGACCAGGGCCGGGCCGGCCGGCGCGTAGGCCGGGCCGAAGAGGAGCTGCAGCACGTCCCCAGGCGCCGCGCCGAGCGCCGCCACCGCGGCCCCGGACAGGACCGCGGCGAGCCGGGTCGCCCCGGCGGCGGCCGTCGCGGCGGCGGCGTGATCGCCCTCGCTGGACGACCGCGACACGAGCGGGAACACCACGAAGGTGAGCGCGATCACCACCTGGTACGGGAGTAGCGCCGCGTTCCTCGCGGCTCCATAGACGCCCGCGGCGAACGAGGCCGCGTCGGCGACGGCGCCCGCGGCTCCGGCGGCGGCTCCGGCGGCGGCTCCGGCGGCGATGCCGGCGCCGTCGCCCGCGCCCAGGGCGGCCTTGACCGCGACCACGTCCGCCTGGAGGAGCAGGTTCAGGACGAGCGCGTAGCCCGCGAGCGGCAGGAGGTAGCCGGCGTAGCGGCGCGCGAGACCGGGAGGCGCGGCGGCCCGGCTCCCGGGCAGGCGCGTGGCCGCGATCGCGATCGCGAGCACCAGGAAGGCGGCCGCGGCGAAACCCGCGAACGCCCAGGTCGCCGACGCGGTCAGCACGACCGCCGCGATCATCAGCCCCGTCTTCAGCGTGGAGAAGGCCGCGTCGAGCGCGGCCTGGGCCGCGAAGCGCCTGTCCCCGTTCAGGATCCCGACGAGCAGCGCGTACCACGCGTAGGCCGCGATCACGAGCGAGGCGACCCGGAGGGGGGCCTCGAGCGCGGGGTCGGACAGGAGGCCCCCCGCGATCGGACCCGCGAACGCGAAGACCCCCAGGAAGACCGTGCCGAACAGCGCGGCCTGGACGCGACCGCCCGCCGACCGGACCGCGCGAAGGTCCGCCCCCGCCTCGCTCGCAAGCCTCGCTGCGGCCTGCACTGTGGCCGTGATCACGACCATCGCGACCACGTTGAGCACGCCCGAGACCACGCGGAAGCGGCCGAACGCCACGGGGTCCCCGAAGAGCCGGGGGAACAGCAGCGAGGTCAGGGTCGCGGTCGCGAGGAACCAGACCTTGGCGCCCGTGATGAGCACGAACCCGCGACCGATGCCGCCTGCGGACGCCATCCAGGGATCCCGGCGAGGACGCGGGGTCGTACCACCGGGCGCGCGCAGGCGCAAGCCCTTGCCGTCGTACTCCCACCGAGCCTAGAATAGCTTGCCCTGCACGTCCGAGGTGGGTCATGCGCGCAGCAGCCTTCGTCGTGGTGATTTCCGCTTTCGTCGCTTCGGGTTGCGGCGGGGGCGGGACCACGCCGCTCAATCGCGACGCGGGGGAGGACAAGGGCGGCGCGGCGGACGCGCCGGAGGCGTTCGGGGGTGAGGACGTCGGGGTCGCGGACCCGGCCGCGGAGGACGCGGCGGACGAGGACGCACGCGAGGACGCGCCCGCGGAGGCCGAGACGGTCGGGCCCGCGAAGTGGCCGTGCCAGGACAACGCCGAGTGCCCGAGCGGGTGGTGCATCGAGACCCCGGACGGGAAGGAGTGCGCCTGGACCTGCACCACGACCTCCGCCTGCGACCCGGGCTACGAGTGCGTCCAGGTCGCCACCTACCCGGACGTGGTCTATGCCTGCGTCCACCAGGCGCCGCGCACGTGCAGGCCCTGCGACGAGGCCTCCGACTGCGAATCCGCTTTCGCGCCGGTCCGCATGGATTGCGTCTCCCTCGGCGGCATGGGATGGTGCGTCCGCGAGTGCGCCCAGGAAGGCGCCTGCCCGAACGGGTTCGACTGCAAGGACGTCGGCACCCGTCTCCCGGCCGGCGTCTGCATCCCCTCCGGCGGGGAGTGCGAGTGCACCGCCGCGGCCAGGGCCTCGGGCGCGCTCGGCGCCTGCGACATCGCCAACCCGTTCGGCACGTGCAGGGGCACCTTCCGCTGCGCCGAGGACGGGCCCACCGCCTGCGAGGGCAGGACGCCGAAGGCCGAGACCTGCAACGACGAGGACGACAACTGCAACGGCTCCACGGACGAGGCCGTCTCCCTCGCCCCGTGCGACCTCACCAACCCCTACGGCACCTGCAAGGGCAAGCCGTCCTGCGTCGGCGGGCAGGTCATCTGCGAGGGTTCCTACCCGAGCCCCGAGGTCTGCAACGGCATCGACGACAACTGCGACGGCAAGACCGACGCGGGCGCCCCGGACCTCGACCAGGACGGCATCGCCGACTGCGTCGACGCCGACCTCGACGGCGACGGCGTCGAGAACGCCGACGACAACTGCCCCACGAAGCCGAACGCGGGACAGGAGGACTTCGACTCCGACGGCGACGGCGACGCCTGCGACCCGGACGACGACGACGACGGCATCGTGGACGGCGCGGACAACTGCCCGAAGTCCGCCAACAAGGACCAGAAGGACCTCGACTCCGCCGACCCCGGCGACGCCTCCGTCCCGGACCGCGACGGCGACGGCATCGACGACCAGGACGACAACTGCCCGCTCGTCGCCAACCCGGGCCAGGAGGACCTCGACTCGGACACCCTCGGCGACGCCTGCGACGACGACATCGACGGCGACAAGGTCGCGAATGCGAAGGACAACTGCCTCGTCCTCCAGAACCCGGACCAGAAGGACGCGGACAAGGACGGCCTGGGCGACGCATGCGACCCGGACGCGGACGGCGACGGCGCCGACGACGCGGCCGACAACTGCAAGGGCCTCGCGAACCCTGGCCAGGAGGACATGGACCTCGACGGCACCGGCGACGCCTGCGACTGCGACCGCGACGGCGACGGGATCGCCAACGCCGCCCCCGGGTGCCCGAAGCCCGAGCCCGCGGACAACTGCCCGGGCAAGGCCAACCCCGATCAGGCGGACTTCAACCACAACTCCGTCGGCGACGCCTGCGAGGACGACTGGGACGGCGACGGCGTCGGCAACGGCGACGACAACTGCGCATGGACCCACAACCCGGGCCAGGCCGACGCAGACGGCGACATGGCCGGCGACGCCTGCGACTGCGACGCCGACGGCGACGGCGTGCTCAACCCGGCATGGGGCTGCGGCGACTGCGCCCCCGCCTGCGACCTCTGCCCGCTCGCCGCCGACCCCGCCCAGGCGGACCTCGACGGCGACGGCGCCGGCGACGCGTGCGACCCCGACATCGACGGCGACAACGACCCGAACGACACGGACTGCGAGCCGTACAACCCCGCGGTCCACCACCGCGCACCGGAGCGCTGCGACGGCAAGGACGAGGATTGCAACGGCATCGCCGACCCGCCCGACTCCATCGGGTGCGTGGTCCGCTACTACGACGAGGACGGCGACGGCTGGGGTACCTCCGTCAGCCGATGCCTCTGCGCCGATACCGGCTTCTACCGCGCGTCCAGGCCGGGGGACTGCGCCGACCTCGCCCCCGACGTCAACCCCGACGGCACCGAGACCTGCGGCAACGGCATCGACGACGACTGCTCCGGCGCCGCGGACGAGGAGGGCGCGCAGGGGTGCATCCCCTTCTTCAAGGACGTCGACCAGGACGGTTGGGGCTCCACCCTCGCGGGACCGCGATGCCTCTGCGCGCCCGACACCCTCTCCTACTGGACCGCGGACTGGGCGGGCGACTGCAACGACATCGACGCGGCCGTCAACCCGGACGGCGCCGAGGTCTGCAACGGAAAGGACGACGACTGCGACGGCGGCATCGACGAGGGCGTCGCATCCCCGTGCGGAGGATGTTCCACCTCCTGCATCCTCGACGCGGGCGCGGGTGCCAAGACACCCTTCGACCCGACCCCCGACAACTCCCAGGGCGTCTCCCGCGACGCCTCTGGAAACCTCTCCCTCACCTCCTCCAAGCTCGAGTTCCCCTTCATCTGGATCGCGAACTCGCCGGACGGCACTGTGTCGAAGCTGAACACCAAGACCGGCTGCGAGGTCGCGCGCTACTCCGTCTGCAACGACCCGTCGCGCACCGCGGTCGACCTGAACGGCAACGGCATCATCGCCTGCCGCGGCGACGGCCGCGTCGCCAAGGTCGCGATCTTCGAGCAGGACTGCATCGACCGGAACGGCGACGGCGTCATCCAGACCTCGCGCGACACGAACGGCGACTGCCGCATCGCGCCCTCCGAGCGCGTCTCGAACGACGAGTGCGTGCTCTGGAACGTCCAGCCCGACGGCCCGGCCTCGTCCGGCTGCCCCAGCTCGGGGAACGGGTGCGCGCGGTCGGCGGGCGTGGACAAGGACAACAACATCTGGATCGGGTTCTGGAACTCGCGCCGCATCCTGAAGCTCAAGGGCGCGGACGGCAACGTGCTCGCCAAGTGGGACATCAGCGTGCGGCCCTACGGGATCGCGATCGACCAGGACGGCTCGATCTGGGTGGCGTCGCGCGATCCGTGCCGGATCGCCAAGGTCAGCCCGCTCACGGGCGAGCTTGGCTCCTGGAGCCTGCCCACGGGCTGCCCGTACGGGATCGCGGTGGACCCCTTCGGCAAGGTGTGGGTCGCGAGCTACGAGGGCCGCGCGGTCTGCCGGTTCAAGGCGGCCGAGCAGGAATTCAAGTGCGTCAACCTGTCGCCGACCTGGCCGCGCGGGGTCGCGGTCAGCGTGATCCGGAACGCGGCCGGGACGATCACGGGCAGCAAGGTCTACGTGGCCGACTGCGGGAGCGACCAGAAGCGCTACATCGGCGTGGTCGATGCGAAGACCGAGACGGCCGAGTCCCACATCGACCTCGGGTTCTCCGGCTGCCCGGTCGGCGTGGCCGTGGACGCCGACGGCAACCTCTGGAGCGTCAACAACCAGACGTCGAACGCGACGAAGATCGACGCCGCGACCAGGACGGTCGTCAACACGTACCCGGTCGGCTCGAACCCTTACACCTACAGCGACATGACCGGCTACGCGGCCAAGTCCATCACCGCCCCGTCCGGCTACTACCGGCAGGTCTTCACCGGCTGGCCGAACGCGGACACCATCTGGACCCAGCTCTTCGTGGCCGCGGACCTGCCCGGCGCCGGCAAGACCTACCTGAAGGTGCGCTACCGGACCGCCGCGGCCGCGTCGGAGCTCGGCGACCAGACCTGGGTCGGCCCGTTCGGACCGTTCCCGCCCGCGACCTTCCCGCTCTCGCTCCAGGCGACCGGGGCCGTGCTCGAGGTCGAGGTCCAGCTCCTGACCGACGACGCGAACTACATTCCTACGCTGAAATCAATGACGGTCATGGCGTCGAGTTCGTAGCCTTCGGCGCGCGCCGCGCCCCACCCAGGTGGACGCGCCCCGCCCGCCTTGGTACGCTGCTCCCCGTGATCGCGATCGACACTCCGCTCCGGTCCGCAGACGACGTCGCGCCGCTCGCGGACGCGGGCGCGGGCTCGTTCTACTGCGGCCTCGTGCGCGCCGGCGCGGACGGCGTCGAGGCGGCGATCTCGAACCGCCGCCCCGACGACCCCGCGAACTTCACGTCCCCGGAGGCGCTCGCGGACGCGGTCGCGCGCGCCCACGCCCGCGGCTGCCCGGTCTTCGTGACGCTGAACGAGCGATTCCACCCGGCGGCCCGCGAGCCCTGGATCGCCGAGCAGGTCCGCCTCGTGCGCGACCTCGGCGCGGACGGCGTGATCGTCGGCAGCGTCGCGACGCTCCGGATGGCGGCCCGCGTCTTCCCCCCCGCGGGCATCCACGCGAGCGTCTGCCTGGAGGCGGGCAACTCCGGCTCGGTGCGCTTCCTCGCCTCGCTCGGCGCGGGTGGCGTGATCGCGCCGCGCCACCTGCTGCCGGACGAGGTCGCGCGCATCGCCGCCGCGAACCCGGACGTGCGCCTCGAGGCGTTCGTGATGAACAGCCGCTGCGCCCACCACGAGGGCTACTGCGGCTACCTCCACCAGTCGCTCGACGGCGCGGGCGGCGGCCCCGGCGCGTGCCGCCGGATCGCGGACGGGTGCAGCCCCCGCCTGATCCGGGACGCGTGCGGGGTGTGCGCGCTGTTCGACCTCGCCCGGATCCCGGGCCTCCGCGCGGTCAAGGTGGTCGGCCGCGACCTGCCCGTCGCGCGGATCCTCGCCGACGTGGCGCTCGTCCGGGCCGCGCTCGACGCGCTCGCCGCCGCCCCGGACCGCGACGCGTTCGAGGCGGGCTGCCGCGACCGCAGGCGCGCGGCGACCGGCCGTGACTGCCTCGGCGAGTGCTACCATGCGCCCGGAGGCGAGCCGATGGAACGCGCGGTGTTCGTGTATTCGCGTGCGGACCCGGAACGGGTCATGGAGACCGTGGGGGCCGCGATCGACCCGGACGACCCCGACCGCGCGGACCGCGTCTGCTTCGGCGCGGAGGCGTGCGAGCACGCGCTGCCCGGCCCCGCGCTGCTCGACCGGGTGGTCGCCGCGTGCCGCGACGGCGGCGTCGCCTTCACGCTCGTCACCCCGCCGTGCACGGACCGCGGCGTCGAGCGCGTCGCGCGGCTGCTCCCGCGCCTGCCGCCCGGGTCCGAGGTCGTGTTCAACGACTGGGGCGTGTTCGAGCTGCTCCGGGCGCGCGAGGACCTCGTCAGGGTACACGGCCGCATCCTGACGCGCGCGGTCCGCGACCCGCGCCTGGACCCGGCCGCGTTTGGCGACAAGTCACGGGAATTCCTGGGGTCCACGTCGCTCCACTCGCCCGGGTACCAGGCGTTCCTGCGCGAGAACGGCGTCGCGCGCGCCGAGCTGGACGACCCGGTCCAGGGGTACGAGCCGCTGCCGAGGGGCTCGCTGCCGGTCGCGCTCTCGGTGCCGTGGGTGCCGGTCGCGGTCTCGCGCTACTGCGGCGGGCACCTCGCCGACGCGTGCCGCCACGACGCGTGCCCCGCCCGCGTCTCGACGGTCCAGGGCGCGCCGGTGCTCGTGCTCGGCACCGCGACGTACCACCCGAACCGGGCGGCGCCTCGCGACCTGTCCGGCCTGGGCGTGGACCGGATCGTCCGCTGGATCGACCTGCCCGGCGTGGACGACCCGATCGCGGCCCCGGCTGCCTCGTCCGCTCCCGAACCCCGGCCCGAGCCCGAGCCCGCGGCGGAGGCGGCGCTCGCGGCGCCTTCGGAGCCCCCGCCGGTCGCCCCGTTCGAGCCCGGCCCCGCGCTCGCCGCGCGCATGGACGCCGCCGGCGTGCGCTTCCTCCGCGGCCGCAAGGAGCGGGTGGCGGGCCGCGTCGTCGTGACGGTCGAGGCCGAGTGCCTGGGCCGCACCGTGGAGGTCGAGCTGTCCCCGGTCCCGCTCGGCCGCCCGCACTTCCGGGCCGTCGGCGGCGTCGCGGCCGCGTACCGGTCCGCCGGGGCCGACCTCGCGGTGGTCAACCGGGTCCTGGAGGCGCTCCTCCCGCCCGGCGGCGCCGCGGATCTGGGGGACATGTGAGCCCCGGGGTCGCGAGACCCCACGTGGCCCCGGCGCAAGCCCGGCGCGCCAGGAGGGGTCCGGGCACCCCACTTGATTGACAGCCCGCGATCCCTTGGCCGATAATCGCCCCCGGCGATCTCGGGAGGTCCGGCGTGCAGCGCGATGAAGACGAAGACATCGACGCGTTCTCGCGGTACCAGGACATCGTGGACGAGTGCCTCGCCGGGCGCACGGAAGGCCACAAGTGCCCGCACTGCGGCGACGGCGACCTCGAGTGCAAGGTGGACGAGATCAGGATCCGCGTCCGGTGCCTGAAGTGCGGGAAGTTCTTCGAGGGGATGATGGCTTGACGGGTACGGGGGGCAGTCCCCCGCCGCCCGCCCGTCCCGTTCATTCGGGGACGGGCCGCGGCGGCATGAACGCCGCGGCCCGAGGGCGGGCGGCGGGCTCGGGCATGGCGAAGGGATGAAGAAGAACTTCCTCGGTCGCGGCATCCAGTTCCCCGTCGGGCTCGACGCCCGCGGGAACGTCGCCCTGTCGGAATACGAGCAGAACATCGAGGACTCGATCGGGATCGTGCTCGGCACGGCCCCGGGCGAGCGCGTCATGCGGCCGGAGTTCGGCTGCAAGATCCATGACTTCGTCTTCTATCCGAACAACGCGAGCACCGCGGCGCTCGCCGGCTTCTACGTGCGCGAGGCGCTCGTGAAGTGGGAGCCGCGAATCGAGGACGTGCGCGTCACGGCCTACCCGGATCCGGATCGCGAGAACGTGATGCTGGTGGACATCTCGTACAAGGTCAGCCGCACCAACGGCATCCGCAACCTGGTGTACCCGTTCTACCTGCGACGGGAGCAAGACCTATGATCCCGACCCCGAAGCTCGACGACCGGACCTTCAAGGACATCGTCGAGGAGGCGGTGCGGCTCATCCCGCAGTACTGCCCCGAATGGACGAACTACAACCCGTCCGACCCCGGCATCACGCTGATCGAACTGTTCGCGTGGATGACCGAGATGGTCCTGTACCGGCTGAACCGGGTGCCGGACAAGAACTACCTCTCGTTCCTGAACCTGCTCGGCATCCGGCTGAAGCCCCCGCAGCCCGCGCGCGCGGTCGTGACCTTCCAGATGTCCGACAAGGGCGACCACGTCAACGTGCCGCGCGGCACGCCGATCGCGACCAAGCCGTCCGCGGACGGCCGCATCCAGTCGTTCGAGACCGAGCACGACTGCCTCGTCGTCCGGAACCGCATCGCGAAGTGCTTCTCCCAGTACGGCAAGGCGTTCTCGGACCACACGCGCTCGGTCGAGGCGGCGGTCGCCGACGGCTTCGACCCGTTCGCCGGGTCGGTCGTGGCCGAGCGCTACCTCTACGGGGGCGGCAGGAGCCTGGAGGCCCTGACCGAGGGCGCGTCGCTGCGCGTCCGCCTGCGCTGCCCCCACCCGAACGCGTCCGACCTGCTCGACCTGCTCGACTGGGAGACCTTCGACGGGCAGCGATGGAACGTGGTCGTGCCGCTCGACATGGAGAGCGACGCCGAGAGCGTGGTCCTGCCGGCCCCGCGCACGATCGAGCCCGCCACGGTCAACGAGGTGAAGTCGCATTTCGTCCGGGCGCGGCTTGTGGATGTGCCGTCGTCCCCCGAGATCACGGTCGTCGACACCATCGCGGGCGCGATCAAGGTGACCGGCGAGGGGCTGCTGCCCGACCAGCTGCTCACCCACACGACCGAGGGCCTGTTCATCGCGAGCGACGTGGGACGCCGCTTCCACCCGCTCGGCAAGGAGCCGCGCGCCGACTCCGAGCTGTACATCCGGGCCGACCGCGCGCTGTCGCACAAGGGCGCGCTCGTCAGGCTGGACGTCGCGGTCGAGACGAACGACCGCGACCGGCCGAACGCCTCGCAGGGCCTGATCGTCCGGTGGGAGTACTACAACGCGAAGGCGAAGAAGTGGCGCCTGCTCGGCCGCGTCGACCACGCCGAGGGCAAGGTCGAGACCGCGGAGGGCGCCTCGTTCGTCGACACCACGGCCTGCATGACGCGCAGCGGCGTGGTTTCGTTCACGGTCCCGGACGACCTGTCCCGGGCCGACGTGAACGGCACCGAGGGGTGGTGGGTGCGCTGCCGCGTCGAGGCCGGCGACTACGGCGTGCCGGGCACGTACGAGCTGGACGGCGACCGCTGGGTCTTCCGCGAGAACCGGCCGCTCCGCCCGCCGATCGTGCGCGAGCTGACCGTCCGCTTCGAGGAGCGCGAGCACCCGTTCGACATCGTGCTCGCGGAGAACGACGGCGTGTTCTCGGACTTCTCCGAGCTCTCGCAGGTCGAGTACAAGCCGTTCCAGCCGCTGTCGCCGGTCGCCGAGGCGAGCCCGACCCTGTACCTGGGCCTGGACGACTCGTTCCCGAACGAGGAGGTCGCGATCTACTTCCAGCTCCGCGAGGAGTCCGGGGTGCGCGACCCGTTCACCGGGGCGGAGCGCGGCGCGCCGGTCGTGGTGGTCTGGGAGTACTTCAACGGCCGCGCCTGGCAGAACCTGTTCCCGCAGGACGAGACGCGCGGCTTCCTGCACTCCGGGTTCGTGCGCTTCGTCGGGCCGGTCGACTTCCGCAAGTGCAAGCGCTTCGGCGAGAACCTCTACTTCCTGCGCGCCCGCCTGGAGATGGGCGGGTACGTGGAGCCGCCCCGCATCCGGCGCGCGCTGCTGAACTCCGCGTACGCGAGCCACCTGACCACGTTCGGCGAGACCGTGGTTGGCTCGTCCCAGGGGACGCCGTCGCAGTCGTTCAAGCTGCCGCGCGGGCCGATCCTCCCGGGACAGCAGATCGCCGTGGTCGAGCGAGAGCGGCCGACCGAGGCCGACGCGCTCGCGATCCGCGACGAGGAGGGCGACGACGCGCTCCGCGAGGACGCGGGCGGCGAAGGCTGGCGCGTGCGGTGGCACGAGGTCGAGGACCTGTGGGAGTCGCCGCCGAGCGGCCGCCACTACGTCAAGGACATCGTTTCCGGGGAGATCCGCTTCGGCGACGGCATCCACGGGATGATCCCCCCAAAGGGCGACCGGAACGTCCGGCTCGCGCGCTTCCAGGTCGGCGGCGGCATGGACGGCAACGTGGCCGCGGGCAGCCTCGCCGTGCTCAAGCAGTCCCTGACCTTCATCGAGGGCGTCACCAACCTGATGCCCGCGGGCGGCGGCTCCGACATGGAGACGGTCGAGGAGGTCAAGGCGCGCGCCCCGCACATCTTCCGCAGCCGGTTCCGCGCGGTGACCGCCGAGGACTTCGAGTGGATCGCGAGGCAGGCGTCCACGTCGGTCGCCCGCGCGCGCTGCATCCCCTGCCGCGACCGCGAGGGCGAGGTCACGGTCGTGCTCGTGCCGAAGGTCGCGGAGGACGCGGCGGGCGACGGCGAGCAGACGAAGCCGATGCCCTCGACCGAGCTGATGCGGCGCGTGAAGCAGGAACTGGACGCGCACAAGCTGGTCTCGACCGTGGTCCACGTGGTCCGGCCGAAGTACCGGAACCTCGCGATCTCGGTGACGGTGATCCGGCAACCCGCGGGCAGCGCCGAGGCGGTCAAGGCCGACATCACCCGCAAGGTCCGCGAGTTCCTGCACCCCCTGCGCGGCGGGAAGAACCGGCGCGGGTGGCCGTTCGGGAGGCCGGTCTCGAAGGTCGACGTGTACCACGTGGTCGAGGAGGTCGGCGGCGTGGACTTCGTGGACCGCGTCGACATGAAGGACCTCGACGCGGGCACGGACCTCGACTTCGTCCGGCTCGGCGACGACGAGCTGCCGTTCGTGATGTCGGTCGACGTGATCGAGCGTTCGCACGAGAGGATCCTGTGAGCGTGGCGCGCGCCAGGAAGGCCCCGGTGCCGGAGCTGACCGGGCTCCGGATCGAGGTCGCGGAGAAGGTGGTCAGGGCCGCCGGCTTCGCGGGCGTGCGCGTGCACTTCCAGGAGTCCTACGATCCCACCGGCACCGTCGTGGCGCAGGACCCGCCGCGGGGGGGGCTGCTCGAGACCGAGGGGCACGTCCGCCTCCACGTGTCGAAGCCGAGCCTCGTCCGCTACCTGCCGGGGGTGTTCCGCCCGCGCACGCCGAACGACCGGACGTTCCTGCGCGAGTACCTGTGGATCTTCCAGCACGTGTTCGACGGCGTGACGCGGAAGATCGACAACCTGCACGAGATGTTCAATCCGTACACGACGCCGCCCGAGTTCCTGCCGTGGCTCGCGTCCTGGTTCGCGATCTCGTTCGACGAGGGCATGCCGGAGGCGCGGCGGCGGAGGATCCTGCGCGAGGCGACGCAGCTCTACCGGGTCCGCGGCACCTCGGTCGCGCTCGCGCGGATGGTCAAGCTGTTCACGGACATGGACTGCTCCATCGAGGAGAACCGCTGGCCGTACAAGGGGTTCCGCATCGGCGTCGCGTCGTCCATCGGCGTGGACACGATGGTCCTGCCCGAGATATCGATGAGCCACACGTTCGTCGTCCGGCTCCCGAAGCGCTTCGACGAGATCGACGACGACACGCTGGTGCGGCTGCACCGCGTGATCGAGGCGGAGAAGCCCGCCAGTTCGAACTACTTCCTCCAGTTCCGGGACGAGGAAGGCGTGACCGAGGCCGCGGGGATGATGCGGATCGGCGTGTCGTCCGTGGTCGGGGTCCGGCCCGAGGGCGAAAACGGCGAAGGGGAGCCCGAGGCGCCACCCGCGCATGTGGAGGGCGAGAATGCCTGACGTTTCCAAGACCTTCAAGCGCCTGAACTTCTTCCGCGGGTTCCTGACCACGGAGGAGGACTGGAACGAGGGCGAGCTGTACCACGTCCAGAAGCGCATGCTGCACAACACGGTGCTGCACGCGCCGGGCGTGGTGCCGCACTACCTGGGTGGCCTGCGCGTCGGGCAGCGCGGCCGCGGCGACATGAACGTCGAGGTCGCGGCCGGCTACGCGATGGACGGCAGCGGGCGGGACCTGTTCCTGCCGGAGCCGGTGATCAAGACGATCACCGTGACGGACTTCCGGCTCCCGCAGACGGTCCATGTGGTCCTCTCGTTCAAGGAGGAGCCGGCCGACTTCGTGTCGTACAAGGAGAACCTCCAGTTCAAGGGCCACAAGCGCATCGCGGAGGGCGTGCGCCTGGACGTGATCGGGCGCGAGCCGGACATCGCGCAGGAGGTCGAGCTCGCGCGCATCCTGCTCGACAAGGGCGTCAAGCAGGTCAAGGACGCGCTGGACCCGTTCTCGCCGCGCCCGAACGAGATCGACCTGCGCTTCGTGCCGGTCGCGGGCGTGGCCGGGTCGTTCCTGAAGCCGCAAACGCGCGCCGAGCTGGCCGAGCTGCTCGCGGCGAAGCAGGCGGTCTATTCGCACATGGCGCACGCGCTGAAGGTCTCGACCGCGCTCGACGTGCTGCACGCGGTCATCACCTTCCAGATGCTGCTCGTGTCGAACTACGTGGACTTCCGCAACATCTTCCAGCTCCTGACGCAGATGATCATGCTCCAGCGCGGCATGATCGGCGACGTGGAGCGCGACTTCCAGGACCTGTCCGTGACCAAGGAGTTCGGGACCTACAAGTGGAACGTCGAGAGCGTGAAGCTTGACCAGCGCTACTCGCTCCAGTTCCTGACGGACGTGCTGACCACCCAGCGGAACGCGACCGAGGCGCTGCGCTCGCTGTTCGCGCAGTACATGCGCCCGCGCGTGGCGGTGAAGGCCGAGCCCGAGGGGGTGTCCGAGGTCATCTGGGAGAAGATCAAGGTCCGCAGCGAGGAGTTCACCGAGGTCCTGTCCTACGAGGGGCGCGACTTCAAGCGCGTGGACGTGCTCGACATCTTCGACGAGGCGTCCGAGAAGAAGCACAAGTTCGCGATCGCCGAGGACCGCGACCGGTACCGCTCGCGCCAGAAGCTGAAGTTCCCGGACGGCGTGGTGGTCGAGGACGTCGGCGTCCACTTCGAGGGCGGCTACTGCCAGTTCGACGTGATGAACGTCGAGCCGAACCGCGACGTCGTCGTGATCGCTCGCATCGACTACGTGCGCGGCGACTACGAGTGCGAGGTCACGGTCAACGGCAAGAAGGCGCCGAACCTCGTCGCGCCGGGCAACGACATGCGCTTCCGCTGGCGCAACTGGCCGTACGTGATCCCGGCGGACCTCGTGTCCGAGCCGGTCCTGCGGCTCCAGATCAAGCCGATCAAGCTGGACCGCGACATCAACTTCTTCACGGTCTGGATCTACCAGCCGATGTGACCCGGGCGATGGAGATCCCCCCCACCGAGATCGACCGACTGACCGAGCTGGCGTGGTTCGGCGCCGGCCTGGCCCTGACCGTCGCGCTGGCCATGCTGGTGTCGCGGCTGTTCCGGACGCTCCTGCCGCGGCTCGCGTCGCGCACCCGGACCGAGCTCGACGACACGCTCATCCCGGAGATGCGCGTCCCAGCCGTCCTGCTCGCGCTCCTGGTGGGGACGACCGCGTCGCTCCACTTCCTGGCGCTCGGCGCGGCCATGCCGATCGTGCGCAAGGCGGGCGCGGTCGCGGCGGTGCTGATCGCCGCGTTCGGGGCCCACCGCCTGGTGCGCGTGATGCTGGCCCGGTACCTGGACCGGCTGCGGCGGCGGTCGGACGGACCGGTGGACGATCACCTGGTCGTGCTGGTCCGGAAGGCCGCGGCGGTCGCGATCTGGTCGATCGCCCTGCTCCTGGTCGTCTCGAACCTCGGCTACGACATCACGTCGCTCGTCGCGGGCCTGGGCATCGGCGGCCTCGCCGTTGCGCTCGCGGCGAAGGACACGCTGGCGAACGTGTTCGGCGGGCTGGTGATCCTGACGGACAAGCCGTTCCGGATCGGGGACCGGGTGGAGTTCGATTCGCACACGGGCATCGTCGAGGAGATCGGCGTCCGCAGCGTGCGGTTGCGGGCGGACGACGGCGCGGTCGTATCGGTGCCGAACTCGAGGTTCGTGGAGACGGTGGTCCGCAACGTGACCCGGGGCGGGCGGCGCCGGATCGCGTTCGATGTCGGGCTCGTCTATTCGCTGTCGGCGGAGCGGCTGGAGGAGGCGCGGGCGCTGGTGGTGCGGACGCTCGCGGAGACCCCTGGCGTGCTGGCGGACCCGGCTCCGGGTGCGATGATCACCTCGTTCGAAGACTCCTCGATTGTCGTGCGAGGCTGGTTCTTCACTCCGGCGGAATTGACGGCGCACATGGAGGCCCGGAACGCCGCCTTCGTCCGGGTGAAGGCTGCGCTCGACGCGGCCGGCGTTGGGTTCGCCTTCCCGACCCGGACGGTGCACCAGGTCTTGGCGTAGGGGAGGGGCCCGGGGGTGCCGCTCCGGGCCGGCGTCGGCTCGGGGTGCTCCGCCCCCGAGCCGCGCCTGAAGGCTCGGCGCGCGCCGGGAGATCGGAAGCCCCCGCAAGGCGGCGCGCGCCTCCGCGTCTCCATCCGCGGCACCCCCGGGCCCCAAGCGCCAGCCCCCCGCGCAACACTCCCTGTTTGACAAATACCAGTGAAACGCTTGCGCTTCTCGCTCGCGCCTGCAGGGACGCCGTTCTGCGCAACCGCGAGCGCGGAGCGCGAGCAGGCTACCGGTCTCTATCCAGACAATGGGGGGGATGTTCGGGGCGCCTGTTCCTGTCCCAGGACGCCGTCCTGCGCAGACGCGAGCGCGGAGCGCGAGCAGGTTACTGGACTTACTCCAAACAAGGGGGGGATGTTCGGGGCGCCTGTTCCTGTTCCCGGGGGCCGGGGGGGCTGCGGAGGGGGGCCCGCAGCCGCCGGCACCTTGCGGGGTTCCCGATCTCCTGCCGGCGGCGAGGACACAAGGCAGGACGCTGGGCAGAGCCCCGCGGCCGGCTGCCCCCCGGAGCAGCCCAGGGGCCAGCCCCCCGCGCAACGCTCCCTGTTTGGTGGGTACCAGTGAAACGCTTGCGCTTCGCGCTCGCGCCTGCAAGGGCGCCGTCCTGCGCAACCGCGAGCGCGGAGCGCGAGCAGGTTACCGGTCTTTATCCAGACAATGGGGGGGATGTTCGGGGCGCCTGTTCCTGTTCCCGGGGGCCGTGGGGGCTGCGGAGGGGGGCCCGCAGCCGCCGGCACCCTGCGGGGCCACCGATCCCCTGCCGGCGGCGAGGACGCAAGGCAGGCCGTGGGGCGGAGCCCCGCGGCCGGCCGCCCCCCGGAGCAGCCCCCCCGGCCCCCGTCCCTGCTCCGGCCCTAACAACGGTCCAGAGCCGCCGCGAGGTCCGCGATGACGTCGTCCGCAGCCTCGAGGCCCAGGGACAGCCGGATGCCGCCCGGGTGGATGCCCGCGACCGACTGCGTGCAGGCGTCGAGCGCGGAATGGGTCATCAGGCCCGGAGCCTCGATCAGCGTTTTCGTCATGCCGAGGCTGACCGCGAGCGTGACGCTGTACGCGTTCTCCGCGATGTGGTCCACCACGCGCGCGCACCGGGCGCGCGACTCGTCCAGATCGCCGGCCACCTCGAAGTAGATCATCGAGCCCGGGCAGAAGCGGCCTTCCGGGTCCACGAGCTGCCGCTTCGCGACCTCCTTCCACGGGAAGGACTCCAGTCCCGGCCAGGACACGCGGGCGACGCGCGGGTGCGCCTCCAGGAAGGCCGAGACCTTCGCCGCGCTCTCCATCTGCCGGGCGAGCCGGATCGGCAGGGTCGGCAGGCCATAGACCATGAAGTTCCAGGCGCTGTGGGGCGGCAGCACCCCTCCGAAATCCTTCCGGTATCCCCGGAACGACTTCAGGAAGCGCTCCGGCGCCACGACCATCCCGCCCAGGTCGATACCGAATCCACCCACGTTCTTCGTGAGGCTCGCAACCACGATGTCCGCGCCGAGCGAGAGCGGGCGCTGCCCCCACGGCGTCGCGAACGTGTTGTCCACGATCACGACGACCTGGTCCTTTGGCCCGCGCCGGGCGTTCACGTCGGCAAGGGTCGAGCGGATCGCGGCGAGGTCCAGGCACTCCATCGTCGGGTTGGCGGGCGTCTCCAGGTAGACCGCCCGGGTCTTCTCGTCCACCGCCGCGAGCAGCGCGCCGCGGTCCGACGCGTCCACGAACCGCGCGGAGAGCCCGAAGCGCGGCATCCAGTTCGACATCAGGCTGAAGGTGCAGCCGTACATGGTCCGGTGCGCAACCACGTTGCTCCCGGCCCTGCCAGTGACCATCAGCGACGCCGAGATCGCGGCCATCCCGCACGCGAAGGCGACGGCGCATTCACCCCCTTCCGCCTCGCGCACGAGGTCCTCGAGCATGCCGACCGTGGGTTCGTCCAGCCGATCGTAGATGTAGATCGGGTTCATCGCCCGGGCCGCGGCCTTCGGGTTCGCGAAGTCCACGAAACCCTGCTGCCCGCGGTCGGCGGAGTCGAGCCGGAACGCGGTCGACGCCGTGATGGGCGGGATGACGTGGTGGTCGTAGTCCCACTTCTCGGTCCTGTGCTTCCCGTGGATCAGCCGTGTGTCCGCACGCGCCATCTGCGCGCCTCCTCCAATGCCGCGATCAGCGTAGGACAGCCCCCTCGGATGCGCAAGGACGAGGAGACAGGGGAGCGGGTACGGGTGAGGGACCACGGGGTGGACCTTCCCCGGTCAATGCCGCGTCACAGGGACCAACGCCAACGATTCCACGAAGATCGGGGGCACCGGATCGGGCGCGGACACGGGCACGGACACGGACACGGATACTGACACGAAAGGCCCCGGGATCAGGCGCGATTCGCCCCGCCGGCGTCATCCGGCGGGGAAGGTCCACGCCACGGGGGATTGCGGGGCGATCCGGACCGCCGTATACTGGAACGCGGACCCGACCGGCACGCCTCCGGGACGTTCTCGGGAGCGACGGGTCCGTGTGCGGGCGCGCGCGAGGAGGGATGCATGTTTGAAGGACCCAAGGAGGAGTTCTACGTCATCGAGTTGCGGGCGGCTCTGAAGGAGTTTCACGAGGTATCCAAGGAGGTTGCGCGGCTTTCCGAGATCAAGGCGGTCAAGGCGAAGCTCGTCAAGAGCCTGATGTCGGTGCTCAGCCTGCAGTCGGGGGAAGCGGCGATGCGCGACATCATCGAGCGGCATCAGCTCGCCAACCTTCTCCGGCCGTTCCTGGCGTTCCAGGAGATCGCGACCGCCGGCCGGGCGACGGTGGTCCGCCGCCGCGGCGGCGAGCGCCAGGCAGTGGACCCGGCGACCGTCCTGCCGAAGGGCACGCGGATCAAGATGCTCACCGGCCAGTACGAGGGCCTGTTCGGCGTGGTCGCGTCCGCCCAGCTCCGGCCCGGCAAGAAGGGCCTGGACGTGACCTACTTCTTCAACCTCGACGGGCCGCGCGGGTCGCGCAAGCGGACCAGCGTGAAGCACGGGACCCTCAACAAGACGTGGGTCCTGGCGCCGTAGCGGCCGGGTCCCGGCGCCGCCTCACACATCCCTCCGGGGAGGCCCCATCCCGGCGAAGCGCACCGCCCCCGGGGCGCCTCGAGCTTCCCCGTCTCCTGCCGCAGGGGGTCGAAGCGGTCCTCCTCCCGGAGGCAGCTTGCGCTCGATCCGCGCACGCGCGTCGCAGCCTGCTGGATTCAACGGGGCTTGCGGGGCGGTCCGCGTCGGGCAGGGGCGGGTCCCCGGCGCGGCGGACCCGGGGGAGCCGGCTCGGGCGTGTACCGGCGGCGGCGCGCCCGCTCGTCCTCGGCCCGGTAGAACGCCTCCACGTCGGCGCTGACGGACCCGAGCCCGCCAAGGAACCGGACCGCCTCGATCCCCTCCTGGTGGGGGAGCGGGCGCTCGTAGCGCGACCCGGGAACGAGCCTCCGCAGGTGCGAGTGCGACGGCCCGAGCATCAGCAGGATCCGACCGTCCTCGCCGAGCACGTAGAGGTTCGGATGGTGGCCGGACCCCTCGAACAGCAGCGTGCGCGGGCCGGCGAACGTGTTCAGGTCGAAGGCGACGACACGGTCGTGGTAGCGGTTCGCCACACGCTCGATCGCGGCCCCGAGCAGCTCCCGGCGCGCGGGCTCCGCGAAGGCGGGCACGGCATCACGGGGCGTCTCCAGGCGGATCTCCGTCAGGTGCATCCGGACCAGGCCCGGCCGCGCGCAGAACAGCACGCGACGGCGGCCGGACGGCCCCTCGATCGTGAGCACGACCACGAACGGCTCCGGGACCGCGAGCCCGCGGATCTTCCCGCCGGTCGCGGCGGCCGAGACCTCCGCGGTGACCGCCTCCAGCTCCGTCAGGGTCAGCGTCACCGGACCTCCGTCCTTGCCCGCACGGGAGTTTGACTGTACCACCGCGGACCGCTAATCTGAAACGCCTCGTGGGGGTAAGGGTCATGAAGCCCGGTCACCTGGCGGCGCCGATCGCGGTCGCGGTCGCGTGCGCCTGTTCGGGAGGCGGAAACGGGGGCGGCGAACCCGACTTCGCCCCGCCGGACGACGTGGTCGACGGCGACGCGGTGACGGACGTGCCGCCCGCGGACGCGCCGAAGCAGCCGGTCCTGGTCGGAGAGGACTTCCGGGTGATCTACGGCTACGCGGGCCGCCCGGTGAAGCCCGAGCTGGTCGGGCGCCACGACCTGCTGCTCGCGGACCCGCGCGACGCGGACCCGGAGAACGACTTCTCGCTGACGGACAGGGCGCTGAAGAAGCTCGACCCGCCGCTCAACTGCGACATCGGCTGCTTCACGGACCCGGACATGCGCTGGCTCGCGGTCGCGACCGCGACGGAGGCGAAGGACGGGACGAGGACCATCAAGCTCGGGCGGTTCCTCGCGGACCACCAGGCCGTGAACATGGACAAGTTCGAGGGGCTGACCGGCGTGAAGCACCTCGCGTTCGCGGGCGACTTCCTGTTCTTCACCAGGCCGCAGCCCGACTGCCAGGCGGACGAGGGCCCGCCGGCGACCTGCTTCCAGGTGTTCCGCCTGGACCTGAACACCCTCGCGAGGATGGACCTGATCCTGACGTTCCCGCCCCCGGATACGCTCGCGCACTCGATGTACGGCGGGTACTTCACGCCGTCCGAGGACGGCTCGACCGTTGTCTTCATGAACCCGAGGAACAACTCCCAGCGGGTCTACGTGTGGCGCGCGGGGCCGCCTGGCGCGCTGCGCAAGGTCGGCGACACGCTGTGCGCCGTCCCCGACCCGCAGGGGATGCCGGGCCAGTGCGGGCCGGGCGGGACGCTGTCGACCTACACCGAGGG
>VGRB01000016.1 GCA_016875475.1 Deltaproteobacteria bacterium | reverse complement strand
GCGGGGGTGCACGGATGACTGAGCTTATCCGCGCGATAAGTGACAGGAATCCGGGGGTCCCCGCATCCCCCTTGCGTCCGCAGGCCGCAAGGGGGGCCCAGAAGGCCGGTGCCCGAGACGCCCCGCGCAGCCGGCGATCGATATTCTCGCTGACCCTGTGAGTGTCGGGGTTGTCTCCCCGCGCCGCTCGATGCGCGACCGCGGCTACCAGACGCACTCGAGCTTCAGGCGCACCGGCCCCTCGAACCCCCCGTACCCGTCCGCGATCAGGTAGTGGTCCCCGTCCGGATTGAGGGTACTTGTCGTTCCTTGGGGCGCAGCGCACCCAATCGTGCCCCGCCGGCGCCCGTTCATGCGGGTAGCCCTGCGCCCGGGCGGAGGTGCGAGTCGGCAACGGGAGCAGCGCGCAGGGCTGGGCCCCCCTTGTGGCCTTGGTCCACAAGGGGGATGCGGCTCGGGACAACCGCGGGGCACGTGGCGCTTGGAGCCGGGCCGGGCCTGGTGCGCTGCGCCTGCGTTACGTGCCTGTGTTTGTGGCGGGGACCAGTAGTACGTGACGCCGGCTTCCAGCGTGTGGACGACGGCGTCCATGTTCGCGGCCACGCAGTGGGGCGTCGGGCGGGACGGCATCGGCGGGGAGCGCATCGGGTGCGGCAACGTCGGACGCGGGCACGTCGGGCGCCGCGTCGGCCGAGGCGTCCGCCGGCAGATCCTCTGCCGCGTCTGGAGCGGGTTCGGGCTCGGGCTCGGGTTGGGAGTCGGGGTCGGGGGCCGACGCCGCGTCCGGGCCGCCGACCTCCGACGCATCAGGGATCGGCGCCCGGCCTCCGGCCCCGCCGCACGCCGCCACGACGACCGCTGCCGCGGCGCAAGCGCACGCGAATCGCCGACGCATCCTCCTCTCCTGCATGCCCTGCGCCGGAGTCTGCCGGATGAGGGACCGCCGGGGCTTGGTGATAGAATCCGGAGTGCCGTCAACCCCGGGGGGCCGCCGTGCCTCGAGCGAGTACCGCCTTTCCTGTCGGCAACCGCGCCTGCGCGGCCGCAATCGTCTGCGCCGCCGCCCTGTGCGCGTGCGGAGCATCCGACGTCGGCACGCTCGTCGGGCCCGAGGGCGCCGTCGTCATGCTCCCGGGCGGGGGCCGACTCGAGATCCCGGCCGGCGCGCTCGTGGAGCCGGTCCGGATCACGGCGGTCGAGGTCGACCCGCCGGGCGACCGCTGGTTCGTCGCGGCCGGGACGTTCGTCCGGCTCGGCCCGGAGGACCTCTCGTTCCGCAAGGCGGCCCGGGTGACCTTCCCGGTCCGGGAGGGCGCGACCGACCCGGTCGTCGTCTGGTCCGAGTCCGACGCCGCGTTCGTGGCGATCCCGACCGGGACCGCGGCCGACCGCGCGACCGTGTCCGCCCTTGTGTGGCACTTCTCGGACGGCGGCCCGGCGACCGGCCGCATGTGCCGGCCGACCGACCGGTGCGAGACGGGCGTGCCGTGCCAGAAGGGGCGCTGCGCGGACGGCCGGTGCACCGTGGACTCGATCGAGGGGGACTGTGACGACGGCGACCCGGCGACGGCCGCGTCGCGCTGCGTGGCCGGCTCGTGCCGCCCGATCCCCGCGTCCTGCGGCAACGGCATCGTGGACGGAACGGAGGAGTGCGACGGCGAGCACTGCCTGCTGTACGGCGGCGCCGTGGGCCGCTGCGACGGGTGCTGGTGCATCGACGACCAGAAGCTGTGCGGGAACGGGAAGCGGGAGCCGTGGGAGGTCTGCGACGGGGCGGACGTGGCCGGCTGCCCGGTCGCCCACGAGTGCCGGAAGGACTGCCGCTGCGTGTCCCCGGACGAGGCGTGCGGCAACGGCGTACTCGACGCCTGGGAGGCGTGCGAGGACGGCGCCCCGTGCGCCGCGGTCGACGAGGTCTGCATGGACTGCGAGTGCCGGAAGACCGCGACGTGCGGCAACGGCACCGTGGAGCCATGGGAGGAGTGCGACGGCGGCAAGGCCTGCCCCGGGACGTTCGAGTGCAGCGGGTGCCGGTGCTACCAGCCCGACCTGACCTGCGGCGACCGGAACGTCCAGGTATGGGAGGAGTGCGAGGCGCACGCCGACTGCACGGGGGGCAAGGACCGGTGCGTCGCCTGCCGCTGTATCGCGGGCGCGTCCACGTGCGGCGACGGCGCCCTCCAGACGTGGGAGGACTGCGAGTCGTCCTTCCCGTGCGGCCGGTTCCGCGAGACCTGCGACAAGTGCGACTGCCGCGACGTGCCCGGCTGCGGCGACGGCAAACTCGCCCCCGGCGAGCAGTGCGAGACCGACGAGGACTGCCGGGCGGCCGGGAAGGACCTGTGCCTGGCCTGCGAGTGCGCCGAGCGGTCGGCGTTCTGCGGCAACGGCCGCATCGACTGGTTCGAGGAGTGCGAGGGCACCTCGTGCGCGTGGGAGGCCAAGGCCTGCTCCGCCTGCCGCTGCGTGCCGCTCCCGGAGTCGTGACGTCGCTTCAGCCGCCGCGCCGCATCCGCGCCCCACCCGCCGCCCTCAGGACGCCTGCATGGACCGCGAGCGCCGCGACCGCCCCGGCGACCGCCCCGGGCCACCCGGGGGTCGCGGCCCGGCGCACCGCGAGCGCTGCCGCGAGGCACGCGAGCCCGGCCGCCGCCGCCCGCGCGACGCGCCGGCCGAAGAGGTGCACCCCGAAAAGGCGCGCGACCTCGATCTCACAGGCGACCCGCAGCACGAGGTTTCACCCGAGGCCCGCGAACGACTCCGCTCGCTGTCGCGGCGAGGTCGAGCCGGGTCCCGTACGCCGCGATCGCCAGGACCTTGGTCGCGACCGCCGCGACGAGGTGCTCCCACGCGATAGCCGCGAATGCCGCGACCGCGACGACGACGCCAACGCCGAGCCGGAGGAACCGGTCCGTGCGCACCTCCCGCCGGCTGCCATCCGCCGTCCAGCAGCCGGCCAAGGCGGAACCGGCCGACGCCGCTCGACGGGCTCCGCGCGCGCCCGGGCTCGCGCGCCGCGAGGAACGCGTCGACCGCGGCCGGGTCGAACTGCTTGCCCGAGACCTCGCGGAGCACCTTGCAGGCGACATCGGCCGGCGCGCCTGCCCGGTACGGCCGGTTCGACGCGATGGCGTCGCAGGTGTCCGCCACCGCCAGGATCCGCGCCGCGCGGGGGATGGCGTCGCCCGCGATCCCGTCGGGGTACCCCCCGCCGGCGAAGCGCTCGTGGTGGTGGCGGACGGCGGCCACGATAGAGGCCGATGTTCACCAGCCGCGCTATCTCGGGCAGCTTCTCGACGATCGCGGCCCCGCCGCCAGGGTGCTTCCTGATCTCGGCGAACTCCTCCGGCTCCAGCGCGCCCGGCTTGCGCAGAACGGCCTCGGGCACCCCGATCTTGCCGATGTCGTGCAGCAGCCCGCCCAGCTCGACGATGTCGCGCTCCTCGGGGGGGAGTTCAACTCCGTGGCGATGTCGAGCGCACACGACGTCACCCGTTCCGAGTGGCCGCGGGTGTAGGCGTCCCTGGCGTCGAGCGCCTGGGTGATGGTCTGCATGGCGCCCGCGCGGCGCTCGTCGAGTCGGCGTAGAGCACCCCCACCACGCCCCGGTAGTGCACCAGCCCCCACCGCGCCGCCGAAGCGGGGTGCGACCGGGTCCGGGGCCGCCCCCGACGTCCAGGCGGGCGGCGAGGGTGGGGGCGGGATCGAGTCGGTCGTCGCCGTGCCCGCGCGGAGCGCCGCCTGGTGGATCGCCGCGGTGATCGCGCTCCTCGGGATGGCCGCCGGGGCAGCCGCGGTGTTCGTGCCAGTGGTCCCCGCCCGAATCGAGGGTACCTATCGTTCCTTGTCGCGATCATCCAGTTCGTTGCGCTGAAGGACCCGCTGGCCGCGCACCCGTGGGCCGTGCGGTACTCCGACGCCGCGTGGAGCGCCTCCGAGCAGAAGGACGCGGCCGCGCTCCTGGCCCGGAGCGACGCACAGATCGGGGCCGGCTCGCCAAGGTCGAGGTGACCGCGAACCCCGCGGCCGCGGACCTGTACCTGGACCGCGAATCCCCGTCCACCAGGGTGGCCCGCATCCTGTGGGTCGTCCCGGGCGAGCACGTCGTGCTCGTCGAGGCCCCCGGGCACCAGCCCGGCGAGGTGCGCGTCTCCGCGCGCCGCGGCTCCACCGCGACCGCCTCGATCGCGCTGGCCACCATTGCCGTCCCCGTACCCGAGCCCAAGCCCGTACCCGTCGCCGCCCCTCCGGCACCCGCCCCCGTCACCGCCCATCCCCCGCCGCGAATGTCCCCCCGCCGCATCGGCGCCCGGGTGTCCATGGGTACCGGGGCGGCGCTGGTCGTCGCGGGCGCGGTCTCGGTCGGCCTCGGCTTCGGGGGTGCCGACGCTGCGGTCCATGCGGGCGATGGGGTCCGCGATGCAGGCGCCCGGCGGCAGGCGCGACCTCCGCGCGCCGCCCGTCCGTCCGCCATCCCCCCGGGATTCCAAGACATTCGATCCTCCTTTCGGATCCCCTGACTCCCCATTTGACAGAAAAAGCTGGGTTTGTTAGAGTCCTCTACGAAACGTCGGCCGGGAGGCGATTCCCGCCGTGCCGGACGTCCAGGGCGGGGTGGGGACCCCGGCTTTCTTGGCCCGGAGAGTTAGATGACTCTGACAACGCAAGGTGTGGCTGCTGCGGTCCGGCGGGCGCAGCCCCCGATCCTGCTCGCAGCGCTCATGGTGATCGCCTCCTGGCCCGCCCCGGCCGCTGCCGAGGCTCCTGTCGACGACGACCTGCGGCGGCGCCTGGACGCGCTGGCGGACGAGGTGGACCGCCTCCGGAAGGCGCCGGCGGGCCGCGCGCCGGCCGATGCGCCGGCCGGGGCGCCGGCCGGGGCGCCGGCCGGGGCTCCCGTCGCCGCGCCCGCCGCGGCCCCGCTCGCGGCGGAGGGCGCCCCGCCGTTCCCCGGCTCCCGGCTGCGCGACCACGGTCTGCAGGGCTGGTCCCTGGGCGGATACGGGGAGGTGCTGGTCTCGACCCGCTTCTTCGGCCCGGACCCGAACAAGGAGTACGGCGCCGGCAGCTTCCGCCAGACCGACGTCGACCTCGCGCGCGTGGTCCTGTTCCTGGGCTACGACTTCACGAACTGGCTTTCGTTCCGCTCCGAGATCGAGATCGAGCACGGCGGCACCGGCGCGGCGATGGAGATCGAGTGGGAGGAGTTCGGGGAGTTCGAGCAGGAGATCGAGAAGGGGGGCGAGATCGTGCTGGAGCAGGCCTTCCTGGAGCTTCGATTGGGGCGCGACCACGGCCTGCCGCTGGACCTCGGGCTGCGGATCGGCCACCTGCTGGTGCCGGTCGGGATGATCTCGGGCTACCACCTGCCGACGATGTTCGCCGCGACGCGCCGGCCGGAGTCCGAGAAGGCGCTGATCCCCTCGACGTGGCACGAGACCGGTGCCGAGTTCTTCCTGAACTGGAAGGGCCTGCGGTTCCAGTTGCAGGGGATCACCGGCCTCGACTCGACGGGCTTCTCGTCGGCGGGCTGGATCGCGGGCGGCACCCAGCGCCGCTTCGAGGCGGTCACGTCGAACGACTGGGCCGTCGCCGCGCGGCTGGACTACGCCGGCATCCCCGGCCTGATCTTCGGCGGGTCCTTCTACACGTCGGATACGACCGGCAATCGCCCCAAGCGCGACATGGAGGGCGTCGAGGCCCGCGTGTTCCTGGGCGACCTGCACCTGCGCTACCAGCACGGCCCGTTCCGCCTGGCGGCCCAGGGGATGATGGGCTGGCTGGGCAACGCCGACCGGATCACCACCCGGAACGCCAGCCTGGCGAAGGCCCTGGGCGCCCCGCGCACGCCGGTCGGCAGCGGCGTGTACGGCGCGTTCCTGGAAGGGGCGCTGAACGTGCTGGGCCTGGCGGACCCGTGGAGCCGCCACCGGCTGGACGCGTTCGCCCGCTACGACGCCTACGACACGATGTGGAAGCCCCCGGTCGCCGGCAGCGGCTTCGACAACCCGCTGCTGCAGCGCCAGGTGCTGACCGCGGGCCTGAACTACTACCCGCATCCGCGGGTGGTCCTGAAGGGCGAGTACGTCTCGCGCTGGCTCAACAAGGACGGCGACTGGGCGCGTCGGCAGCAGGAGATGAACTTCGCGTTGGGGTTCGTGCTGTGAACGGGGGGAGACCCCGGGAGGAGGTCGGGATGCGGGTCGAGGCGTGGAGGGTCGCGGCGCTGGTCGCGGCGCTGGTCGCGGGGATGGCCGCGGGGGCGGCGGGGTGCGAGGGCGGTGGCGCGGGGAGCGGGATGCCGGGGGGCAACGACTACGAGTTCGGGCCGATCCTCGAGGACACGGTCGAGCGGGTGATCCTGCCGACCTACAAGGCCCTGTTCGACGATGCGGCCCGGCTGGAGGCAGCCGTCGCCGCGATCGAGACCGAGGCGGACCTCCAGGCGGCGCAGGAGCAGTGGATCGCCACGCGCGTGCACTGGGAGCGCAGCGAAGCGTTCCTGTGGGGCCCGGTGGCCGACCTGGCGCTGGACCCGGCGCTGGACTCCTGGCCCGTCGACCGCGTGCAGTTGGACCAGGTGCTGGCAAGCGGGCTGGCGCTGACCCCGGAGTCGCTGACCGGCAACCTGGGCGGCGGGCTGAAGGGCTTCCACACGATCGAGTACCTGCTGTTCGGGATCGGGCGGTCCCGGACGGCCGCGCAGCTCACGGCCGCGCCCCGCCAGGTCGAGTACCTGCGGGCCGCCGCCGGGGCGCTGCGGGCGGACGCCGAGGCGCTGTACCTGGCGTGGGCGCCCGAGGGCGACGCGTTCGGCGAGGCCTTCGCCCGGTCGGGGCAGCCCGGCGGGCGCTACTTCAGCCAGGTGGACGCGGTCCAGCAACTGGTCAACGGCTGCGCCGACATCGCCGACGAGGTCGCGAACGGCAAGATCGCGGACCCGTACAAGGAGCGCAACCCCGAGCTGGTCGAGTCGCAGTTCTCCTACAACTCGCTGGCGGACTTCGTCGACAACGTGCGGAGCATCCGGAACGTCTACGAGGGCGTCGACGGCAGCCTTGGGCTGGCGGTCTTCGTGGCGGCGCGCGACCCCAACCTGGACGCGCGCGTGCGGGCCGAGATCCAGGCCGCGATCGACGCCATCCGCGCGATATCGCCCGACAACGACCCGCCGTTCCGCGACGCGATCCTGGACCCGGCGTTCAACGCCCCGATCGAGGCGGCCCAGGCGGAGATCCGGACGCTGATGCGGACCCTGCAGGGCGACGTGATGGCGACGCTGTTCGCCCGGGAGGGCTGACGATGCTCCTGGTCTCGATGCGCGATGCCCGCGCCGCGGAGGTCCGCGCCGTGGAGGCACTGCTGCGCTCCCATGCCGAGGTCGCCGCCCGTGTTCCCGACGGCGCCGGCGTGACCCTGCTGGCCCGGTCGAGCAACGGCGAGCTCGCGCCGGTCGCCGAGCGGATCGGCCGGATGCCCGGCGTCGCCCGCGTGGCGCGGATCGACTCGCGCTACGTGCTGTCGGCGCGCGAGGCCGCCCCCGGCCGGACCGCCGTTCGGGTCGACGAGGGGCTGGAGGTCGGCGGGCGCGAGTTCGTCGTCATCGCCGGGCCGTGCTCGGTCGAGTCCGGGCCGCAGATGCGCGCGACGGCCCGGGCGGTCGCGGGCGCCGGGGCGCGGGCGCTGCGGGGCGGGGCGTTCAAGCCGCGCACCTCGCCGTTCTCGTTCCAGGGCCTGGGCGAGGAGGGGCTGGCGATCCTCGCCGACGTGCGACGCGAGACCGGCCTGGCCGTCGTGTCCGAGCTGCTGGGCCCCCGCAGCCTCGAGGCGGTGGACGCGACGGTCGACGTGATCCAGGTCGGGATGCGGAACGCCCTGAACTACAGCCTGCTGAAGGAGCTGGGGCGCCTGCCCAGCCGCCGCCCGGTGCTGCTGAAGTGCGGGATCGGCACGAGCCTCGATGAGTTCCTGTGCGCGGCCGACTACGTGCTGGCGGGCGGGAACCCCAACGTGATCCTCTGCCTGCGCGGTACGGTCGGCTTCTCGCAGGAGAGCCGCTGCGCGCTGAACCTGGTCGACATCCCCGCGCTGCGGGCGCGCACGCACCTGCCGATCGTCGTGGACCCCAGCCACGCCGCGGGCCGGTGGGAGTTCGTGCCGGCCGTGGCCGCGTCCGCGCTCGTCGCAGGCGCCGACGGCCTGCTGGTCGAGGTCCACCACGACCCGGCGGCGGCGCTGTCCGACGCGGACCAGTCGCTGAAGCCGTCGCGGTTCCACCGGATGATGCACCGCCTGAGCCTGCTGGCGCCGGTGCTGGGGCGGACCATCGCCGACCTCACGACGCCCGTGTGCGACCCCGAGGGCCACCCGATGGGCGATCTGTGCCTGGAGGCACCCACGGCCGGCCTGCAGCCGTCCTGCGTCGCGGCGGCGACGACCGCCCGGGAGGCCTGCCACGGTGAATGACCGTCGAATCGCGCTGCCGGCGCTGGCCCTCGCGGTGCTCGCCGGGCCCGGATGCACGGACCGGATGGACGATCCGTACAACGTGCTCCAGGGCGGCGAGCTGACCGTCTTCGACAACACGACCCGGGCGTACGACCAGCCGGCGCCGTTCATCGCCCGGGACCCGCACCTGCGGGCGCGGTGGTTCGCCGGGGACCTGCTGTACGATACCGATCGCGTCGCGAACAGCCTCGAGAACCCGCCGCCCGCGGGCACGGGGGGCCTGGGGCCGCTGTACACGGGCAAGTCCTGCCGGGCGTGCCACGCCGGGGCCGGGCGCACCACGCCGACCTTGTTCACCCACGGCGGCACCGGGTACGACTTCTCGAGCTTCCTGGTGTTCCTGCGCACGCCCAACGGCCAGTACCACCGCGACTACGGGCGGGTGCTGCACGACCACGCGATCTTCGGCGTGCGGCCCGAGGGGCGGCTGCAGGTCAAGTACACGCTGGTGGACGATCCCGAACCCGTCTGCTGGGAGGACGACGGCCGCTGCGACCCCGACGACGGCCGGTGCTCGAAGTGGCTCGTGCCCCCGACGGCCGGGCAGCCGCGCGGCTACTGCCTGATCCGCGAGCCGCAGGAACTGTGCCGGTCGTTCCCCGACGGCGAGAAGGCCTGCCTGATCCGGCCCCACTACCGGATCACCGACTGGTACGTGGACGGGATCGATCCGAAGCACCTGCAGATCTCGGTGCGCACGCCACTGCGCCACGTCGGACAGGGCCTGATGATGGCGCTGGACCGCGACGAGCTGCAGGCCCTGGCCGCGATCCGGTACCCGGAGTACGGGATCAGCGGGAAGCTGAACTGGGTCTACGAGCGCGGCCGCTGGGACATCGGGATCTCGGGGCACAAGGCGCAGCGGCTGGACCTGACCGTCGAGATCGGCTTCCAGTCGAGCCTGGGCGTCACGAACCCGCGGTTCCCCGAGGAGAACGCCACCGGCCAGGCCCAGGAGGGACCCGACTTCGGCCTGGAGATCACGTCGCGCGAGATGGCGGACGTGGACCTCTACATGCAGGGCTCCGGCGTGCCCGCCCGGCGCAACTACACGGACCCGCGGGTGGTCCGGGGCGAGGAGGTCTTCTATCGGGCCAGGTGCCACCTGTGCCACGCGCCGACCCTGCACACGGGCCCCGGGATCCACGAACTGATCGACGGCACGGCGCTGCCGCCGCTGGCGCACCAGGTGATCCACCCTTACAGCGACTTCCTGCTGCACGACATGGGCCCGGACCTGGGCGACGACTACCCGCAGTGGGACGCGAGCGGCGACGAGTGGCGCACGCCGGCGCTGTGGGGGATCGGGCTGCAGGAGATCGTGTCCGGCAACACCCACCTGCTGCACGACGGGCGGGCCCGGAACCTGCTGGAGGCCGTGATGTGGCACTTCGGCGAGGAGGGGGCGGTGTCGGTGGCGTTGCTGAAGCGCATGCCGAAGGCGGACCGGGACGCACTGCTGGCGTTCCTGAGGTCGCTGTGAACGGGGGGACGGCGGACGGGATGGCCGCGAGCGGGGGAGCGATGAACGGGACGACCGATGGGACGACGATGGAGCACGTGGCGTTCGATGCGGGCGGCGCCGGCGCCGGGGTCCAGGCGTCGCGGTTCCGCGCGCGGGGCGGGGCCGAGGAGCTCCACCTGAGCGTCGTCGGGCCCGCGGGGGCGACGTTCGAGCGCGGCCTGGCGGCGGTCGAGGCCGCGTACCGCGAGGCGCTGGGGCGGCTGGACCTGCCCCCGTCGTCGGCGGTGTTCCGGCGCGTCTTCGTCAGCGACGCGGCGAACCAGGCGGCGGCGGTGCGGGGGTCGTCGCTGGGGGGGGGGGGCGAGGGGGCGGGGCCGGTCGCGGTGTCGGTCGTCGAGCAGCCGCCGCTGCCCGAGCGCAAGCTGGCGCTGTGGGCGTACCACGTGCACGACCCGGCAGGGCTCCGCAAGGACGCCGTCCCGGGCGGCGTCGCGCTGCGGCGCGGCGGGCTGGGCCACCTGTGGGTGACGGACCTGGGGCACGCCGGGACCAACGGCGACGCCAACCCTCTGGCGCAGACGCGGCGGATCTTCGCGACTTACGAGGACCTGCTGGCGGCCCAGGGCGCGGACCTGGCGCGGCACGCGATCCGGACGTGGCTGTTCGTCCAGAACGTGGACGTGAACTACGCGGGCATGGTGAAGGGCCGCATCGAGGTCTTCGACCGCAGCGGCCTGACCGCGGACACGCACTACATCGCCAGCACCGGCATCGAGGGGCGGCACGCCGACCCGGCGCGGCTGGTGAACCTCGATGCGTACGCCATCCCGGGGGTGGGGGCCGGGCAGGTGCGCTACCTGCAGGCGCCGGACCACCTGGGCCCGACGCACCTGTACGGCGTGACGTTCGAGCGGGGCGTGGCCGTGGACCACGGCGACCGGCGGCACGTGCTGGTCAGCGGGACCGCCAGCATCGAGCCCGGAGGGCGGACGCTCCATCCGGGCGACGTGGGCCGGCAGGTCGAGCGGACGTTCGCGAACGTCGAGGCGCTGCTGGCGGACGCGGGTGCGGGGCCGGCCGACCTGGCGCACCTGATCGTGTACCTGCGCGACCCCGCGGACCGCGGCGTCGTCGAGGCGTTCGTGCGGGCGCGATACCCGCGGGTGCCGTGGATCCTGGTGCGGGCGCCCGTGTGCCGGCCCGACTGGCTGGTCGAGGCCGAGTGCGTCGCGATCCGCGGCGTCCGGAACCCCGGGCTCGCGGCGTTCTAGGAGGGGACATGCGTCGTTCGTCCACGCTCACGATGGTGATCGCGCTGCTCGTTCCGGCGCCCGCGGCGGCCGCCGACGCGCCGGACCCGCTGGCGCCCGAGGTCCAGCGGGCGATCGACGAGGCCGTGCGGGAGGCCCTGGCGCGGGAGCGGGCCCGGCCGGCCGAGGAGGCGCCCGCGGAGGCTCCGGCCCCCCAGTCCGAGGAGGCCCGCCTGAAGTTCGTCGAAAGCAACGTCGTGTCGCTGGTCGGCCGCGAGGGCTTCCGCTGGCAGGACCGCGAGGGCACGTTTCTGCTGAACCCCTACGTGCTGGTCCAGACCCGCATGCAGTTCCTGCAGGTGGACGACGAGGGGCTGGACCTCGCCGATCACGACAACGTCGTCGACGTGGGCTTCGGCGTGCCGAACGCGATCCTGGGCGTCGCCGGCAAGGCCTACGGGCGGCTGTCGTTCAACGTCGCGATGAACGGCGCGTGCGCCGGCAGGGGGTGCCTGCTGAACGAGGCGTGGCTGGAGGGCAACGTCGCCGACGAGTTCCGCGTGCTGGTCGGCAAGTTCAAGACGCCGATGCACTGGCACGTGCAGACGCGCCTGGCGGGGAAGATGGCCGCGAACACGCCGTCGTCGCTGACGACCCGCGTGAACGTCCCGTTCGACCTGAACGCGGCCAATCCGGTGTTCGCGACCGGCATCGACCTCGGCGTGATGGTGCACGGCCTGGTGGGCAACCGGTTCCTGTACCAGGTGGGCATCTTCAGCGGCGAGGGCGTCCAGGTCAACGTGCCCACCTCGAACCTGTCCGACGACAACAACGTCCCGGCGCTGCTGTACGGCGCGCGGCTCGCCTGGATGCCCTTCGGCCCGCCGGCGCTGGAGGAGGGCGGGCCGGCCGGGCACGGCGACCTGCGGCTGCTGCTCGGCGCGTCGGCGTCCTACAACGTCGAGACCAACGCCGAGTCCAGCAACGACCTGCGTGCCGGCCTGGAACTGGTCGTGGCCGGGAAGGGCTGGTACTGGGCCGCCGAGGGCTACCTGCTGCACATGGACTTCATGGAGCGGCTGAAGAACTCCCCGAGCTACCTGTTCTGGGGAGCGCACACGGTGTTGGGCCACACGTTCGCGGCGGGCGTGGAGCCGTTCGTGCGGGTCGACGCGCTGGACCGGAACTCGACGGACCACGCGGGCGTGCTGGTGATGCCGGGCGTCGGCGTGAACTGGTACGTGTACGAGCAGAACCTGAAGCTACAGGCGCTGTACCAGTACCTGGCGAAGGCGGGGCACGACGACAGCATCGCCGCGAACGACGACGACAACGGCCTGGCCGAGCACACCTCGATGGTGCAGCTCCAGTTCGCATTCTAGCGGCGGGGGGGGAAGCATGGGCGCGCGGTCATTCATCGCGGCGGCGGCCTTGGGGCTGCTCGCGGCGTGCGGCGCGGCGTCGCAGGGGACGCTGCGGCCGCCGGGCGAGGCGCTTTACGTGGACCGGTGCGGCCGGTGCCACGAGGCCTACCCGGCGCACGCGTACGCGGACGGGCAGTGGGCGGGCGTGATGAGGCGGATGGCGCCCGAGGCCGGCCTCGACGAACCCGAGGCGGGCGCGATCCTGGCGTGGCTGGTCGAGAACAACTGAGGGCGGCGACGATGACGACGCAGTGGATCCTGACGGCGTTCGCGCTGGGGCTGTCCCTGGCGGCATGCGAGGCGGCGGCCGGGCCGGCGGCGGGGCCGGACGCGGCCGTGGAGGCCGGGGCGGACGTGCCGGCCGCGGGCGGGGACACGGCCGTGCCGGGGAACGACGCGGGCGGGGTGCCGCGCCTGCGGGAGGGCCACCCCGGGTGGAGGCAGGCGCGGTGCCTGGACTGCCACGGGGCGACCGCGCCGCTGCCGCACCAGCCGGGCCGGTACCGTCCCCCGGACTGCGCCGGCTGCCACGGGTACAACGGCGCGCGGCACCGCGATCACGCCGCCGATCCGGCCGGGACGTGCGCGGGGTGTCACGCGACGGGCGCGGTCGCGCCGGACCACCTGGACGACTTCGATATCCCGCGCGAGTGCGCGCAGTGCCACGTGCACCCGGCGAGCCCGGAGGGGTTCTGAGGGCCGGGCGGGGAGGGCGGGCGTCAGTCGGCGCGCCGCACCACGATCGACGCGGCCTCGCTGCCCCGCAGCGCGGCCTGGAAGCCCTCGACCCGGATCCGGATCGGGTCGCCTGTCCTACCCGAAAACCCCGTACGCGCGCGAAATCGAGTTGCCCGAGCGGACGACCGACGTCGAATCCTGACCGGGACACGTTGAACGAGGTGCTCCGATCGTCGACGGGCGACTCGATCGCGAGGGTCGGGACGTACTGCGCCGCGTAACGTAGTCGCTTTGCGGGCAACCGGTCGGCCTTCACGCGGCGCGGCGCTCGTAGTGGTGGTGGAGGCCACCGGCGTCTGGGAACTCGACGACGTCGCCCATGCCGGGCGGCTGGACCGCGCGTGACACCGGGCAATCCAAGTCGAGGGCCAGGTGCGTTCGCCAGCGATGGCAGTAGTCCAGGTACGACGACAGCACGCGCCGCAGGTGCCTCTCGTTGAAGACGACCACGTGGTCGAGGCACTCGCGGCGAATCGAACCGATCAGGCGTTCACAGGGTCAGCGAGAATATCGATCGCCGGCTGCGCGGGGCGTCTCGGGCACCGGCCTTCTGGGCCCCCCTTGCGGCCTGCGGACGCAAGGGGGACGGCCGGCATCCCGATCCGCCTCCGCTCGCCTTGGCGCCTCATTCTCGCTGACCCCCTCCCTTCCGCTGGTAGACAGCCAGTTGGTGCCGCAGCGCGAGGACCTCGAACTCCAGCGAGGCCCGCGACCGGAACGTCGAGGCGACGAACGATCCCAGGAGCAGCAGGAAGTCCTTCATGGCCCGGCACGATACCTGGGTTTCGTACCGGCCTCAAAGCCAACGGTTTCAAATGCTACGGGGTTTTCGGGTAGGACAGCGTGATGATCGTGACGCGCTACAGAATCCAGACCTCCTGACGTAGGGGCCGCGCAATCTGTCCGGTCAGGGGGCGGCGTCTGCCGTGTCGGCCACCTCGAAGCGGAGGCGCAGTCGGGAGCCGGGGAAGGGCACGGCGAAGCGGTTGACGTCGCGGCATAGGGCGGCGATGGCGCGTGAGCGGTGCGGCGAGCTGAGCGGTGCAAGCCGGACGAGGAGTTCGTGTCCCCACGGGACGATGTCGGCGGACGAGCCGAGCGCGGACTGGATCAGTGTGCGGCCTTCGTCCTCGGCTCGGCGGTAGTGCGGGGCGAGGAGCCGGGCGAGGTCGGTCTCGGCCTGGTAGGCGACCATCTTGAGCAGGCTGGACAGGAGTTGGCGCTCCGCGGCGAGCTTGACGACCTGGCCGGTAACGACGGTGCCGATCGGGACGCGGTCGGGCGTCGCCGCGCGGCGGGCCTCCAAGTCGGCGACGCGCTTCATGGCGTCCCGAGCGGACTTGCCGAGCTTGCCGTGCGCGATCTTGAAGCCGCGCATGGTGCGGCGGACGGCCTCGGGGTTGGAGATGGCCTTGTCGCCGTAGGTGGCGAGGACTCGTGAGAGCGCCGCCCTCGCCACGCGCAGTTCGTCGTCGACGGCCCGCCGCGCGGGGTTGGGCACGTCGCGATCGGGATCGTCGGGCTCGACGCCGTAGTCGATGAGCGCGTCGATGGCGTACTCCTCGCGCATGTACTTGAAGAAGTTCTCCTGTCGCCATCGATCAAACATCCGCACGGCGACCTCGACGGCGGGCAGGTTCTGTAGGGTGGTCAGGATCTGCGTCTGGTGGCCGTCCGACAGGCGGGTGACCTGCCGCATCCAGAAGCCCGTCGGCAGGATCATGTTGTCCTGGTCGTGCAGGCGCATGGTACGTCGTCCCCCCGTTCCGGGGACGACGTGATCCGTGAAGGAGTCCTCGGGTATGGCCTCGGTCGCGCCTTTGCGGTACGTGAGCACGTCGAAGCCGCCGGTGTACATCGCGGCGAAGAGCTTCGGGCTGAAGCCGCCGCGGTCGAAGACCACGGTGACGCGGCGACCTGGCACGAGTGTCCGGACCTCCTTGAGGATGGACGGCATCATCTTCACGAGCCCGGCGTTCGCCGGGGCGGTCAGGACGAAGAGCGGGTCGCCCGTGGCGTCGTTGACCCAGTAGTCGGTCGTGGCGGGCAGCGAGATGCGCATCCGGGCGACATGGGCCTTCGGGAGCGTGCGCTGGCCGTGGTAGACGCGGACGTGGCCATCCACGTACAGGAAGCCCATCGCGGCCCCCCGGTCGCTGACCCGGCGCAGCGCCAGCTCGCGGCCGAAGCTCGCGGCGCGGCCCATCTCGGCAAGGCGCTTCAGCTTGCGCCGCAGCGTCTTCACCTCCGGGGCACGGTCGAGGCCGAGCACGCGGCCAAGGTCCGCGGGTGACAGTTCCTTCAGGCATTCCGGGCGCTTGATGCGCAGCAGCGCCATCAGCAACAGCGTCGTCAGCGTCGTGCGCAGGCCGTAGAAGGCCGGGCCGATGCTGCCGTACACCTGGCGCGCGATCTCGAAGACACCGCTCTGCACCAGCGCGGGCACGGCCAGCAACACGCCCGCGTGCGGGACCCGCTCGCCCGGGGCGAAGACCGGCGCGGCGTCGTCCAGCAGCCCCAGGTACGCCATCAGCCGGTCCAGCGACCGGTCGGTCGGGTCCGTGTCGAAGGAGGACTCCACGTCTTCGGGCACTTCGATCCCGCGAGCGGACAGGTTTGGGTTCGCACCTGCAATCACAGACGGCGCGGAGTCTTCCCTTGCGCACACGGCCGGGTCGGATGCGTCCTCGTCGGCTCGGGCCACGACCGCCAAGTCGGCAATCGGGATAGCGGACAGGTTTGGGTTCGCACCCTCCGGCTGCAGCCCCAGCGCCATCTGCTCGGCCTCCGGGGCCTTCCAGCCCATCCGCCGAAGCTGCTGCCGCACCGCCGTCTCCGTCACCCCCAGCCGTCGCGCCACGTCCCGGGTCGTGACGCCGTCCTCCTTCAGCCGCCGGACCTCCTCCATCCGCCCTATCGGCAGCCGCGGTCGTCCACGCGGGTAGCCAGGACCGCGCCCCAGCGCCGACAAACCGCCCACCTCGAAGCGGCGCTGATCCCGTCGCACCGTCCGCGCCGACCGCCCGAACGCCCTTGCCACGTCCACCTGGTCCGCAAGCCCCGCGTCCACCAGGCTCACCATCGCGAACGCTTCCCGAGCCCGGTCGTCCACCCGGTGCGCAAAGCACGGCGCCCCGCAGATGCTCACCACCCGGTGCTCTCCTTCGGTCATCAGCACGCACCGGCCGTTGATCACCCGCGTCCCGGGCGTCGGCCCCGCCCGCGTGAAGAGCTCGCTCTGGCCGGCCCCGTCGTTGCCCGTCTCCATCCCCGGATCTTCCTCGACCCGGCCAGAAAACCGGACACGTTTGGGTTCGCACCCCCGCAGTACGGGTTTGTTGGAGCTACACGCAGTTGCAGGAGGCTACGTCAGGAGGTCTGGAATCGTGCGGCGCGGGGTTGCCCATGGTGGGAGAGAACATCCGGAGCGCGGTGAGGCTCTTCGTGCTCCCGCCGCCGTCCGCGGACGACGTGGAGGTGCGCGCGGCGGTGGAGGCGTCGGACCTGCGGCGCGTCCGGGTCCTGGCCGGCTTCGTCGCGCTGCTGATGCCCGTCTTCGTTGCGTTCGACGCCATGGTGGCCGGCCTGCCCGAACTGCAGGGGGCGACCGACGTGCTCCCGCGGATGCTGGTGCAGCGAGGCCTGGTGTTCGCCATCGCCGTGACGCTGCTGGTGCTCTCGCGCGGGACGCCGCCGCCCCGGCGCTCGCGGACGCTCGTCCTCGCGAGCTCCACCACCGGCGTCCTGGCGGCCGCGGTCTTCGCGGTGACGGTGCAGCGGGTGCGGCCGGACATCGCCGCGTTCCTGCTGGCTGCGGTGGCGATCGCGGCCACGGTCCGCCTGCGGGGGCGCGTCGCGTTCCTCGTCTTCCTGCCGGGCTGGGCCGTGCTCGTCGCAGGGCTGTACCTGTACCAGCCGGACCCCGTCCTGCGGAGCCTGCACGTGGCGTCCGGCACGGTTGGCGCCCTCCTCTCCATCCTGGTGAGCCGGATGCTCTGGGCGGGCGCGGTCCGGGAGGAGGGGGCGCGGATCCGCCTCGAGCGCCGGCAGCAGGAGCTGATGGCGTCCAACCGCGAGCTGGGGCGCGAGACCGAGAAGCTCCGGCGCCTGACGTTCCTGGACGCGACGACCGGGATCCCGAACCGGCGCTACTTCGACGAGGCGATCGAGCGGGAGGCGAGCCGGGCGGGCCGCGAGCGCCAGCCCGTGGCCGTGCTGATGGCGGACATCGATCACTTCAAGCCGTACAACGACTCGCTCGGACACCAGGCCGGCGACACCTGCCTGTCCCGGGTCGCCGCGGCGCTCGCGGGCGCTGCGCTGCGGCCGGGCGACCTGGTGGCCCGGTTCGGCGGCGAGGAGTTCGCGGTCGTGCTCCCCGACACGACGCTCACCGGGGCGCGGATCGTGGCCGAGCGGATGAGGCGCGCCGTCGAGGGACTCGCGATCCGGCACCCGGGGGCGGACCGCGCGGTGGTCACAATCAGCCTGGGCGTGGCGGCGGGCGTGGCGTCCGGACCCGATTCGGGCCCGGCCCTGGTCTCCGCGGCCGATGCCGCGCTCTACCGCGCCAAGTCCGCGGGCCGCAACCGGGTCGAATCCACCGCCTGACGCGCCGATCGCGCCGCCTGGCGCGCCCGCCGGATCGGCTCCGGGGTCCGCGTGCCGCGCGCCGTGTCCGTCACGATCTCCACCGCCGTCGCGAGGTCCGTGCGCCACGCCGCGTGGACGACGACGGGACGGGCGCGCTGCCGCGTGGTCACGAATCTCGCGACGCCCTCGCGCACCGCGACGAGCGGTCGATCGGTCACGCCGACGGTCGGGAGCCCGAGGACGGCGCCGAGGTGAACGGCGAGCCCGGCGCAGCGCGGGTGGTCGCGCCCGGTCGCGTTCACCAGGAGCACGTCGGGGGGGAAGGGCAGGGCGCGGACAGCCGCCTCGAGCAGCGGGCCTTCGCGCAGGGCGAGCAGGCCCGGCGCGTACGGGGCGCCGGCCTCGCCGCCGACCACCGCAACCGCAATCACGCGGGGGCCCTCGGTGACGGCGGCCGCGGCCCACCCCCGGTCGCCGGCCGATCCCGTGCCCGTCCCGCCGCGCGCGAAGCAGACGAAGCAGCCGCCGACGCGAGGCTCCGGCGGCGGGGTCCACGGCTCGGGACTGGCGAGCGCAAGCTGTCGCTGGGTTTCGGCGAGCCGGTCGGCCGTGGTCGGCCAGGAAGACATGGGCGCGGCTACTCCACCGGCTGCGCGGGCTCGTCCGGCCGCCGGTCGCGCATGTACAGGGCGCCCGCGAAGCACTTCTGCGCGCAGATGGAGCACCCGATGCATCGCGACGGGTCCGTCACCGGGTGCCGATCCGCGTCGAGCGCGATCGCGAGGTACGGGCACCGCGTGCAGTTGCCGCAGGAGTGGCAGAGGTCCGCGTTCACGGCCGAGACCTTCTTCTCGGCCGTCATGTCCATGAAGCCGGTCACGGGGTTCGGCAGGGCGCGGCCGGTCAGCTCGGCCACGGACCGGATCCCGCGGTCGAGCATCAGGTGCGACAGGCCCGCGTGCAGGTCGTCCACCACGCCGTACCCGTGCTTCATCACCACGGTGCAGAACTGGACGCTGCGCGCGGGGAGCGCAAGGAAGTGGGCGGCCATCTTGTAGTCCATGGGGCCGCCGTTCCCGGACACGTGCACGCCGAGCCCGGACACGCTCGCCAGCGTCAGGTAGCTGATCGGGGCGACGCCCTGGCCGCTCATGCCGACGACGATGCCCTCCTCCCACTCCGGCTTCCCGCGCTTGCGGAAGATCATCGTGGGGAAGGTGTTGGCGAGCGTCACGCCCGCGGCCATGTCCGGGTAGCGCTCCAGCACGCGCCGGACCGCCTTGACGATGACCGCGACCGACGTGACCGCGCCGGTCAGCTTGAACAGCTTCGGGACCTTGGGGTCCGAGACCTGCATGACCCAGTCGATGATCTTCGCGGTCAGGGCCGCGTTCTGGCTGACGATGTCGCCCTCGGTGCCGTCGCCGCCCTGCGGGCAGGACAGGCTGTACTCGATCGCCATCACGCCCGCCGCCTCGAGCTTGCGGGTGTTCGACTGCCAGCCCGCGCGGTCGTGCTCGTCGTTCCCCGTGACCGGGCCGCCGGTGGACGCGGCCGTGAGCCGATCCGGGAACTCGCGGACGAGCCGGCCGATCTCGCGGCAGACGCGCTCCAACGCATGGCCCGACACGTTGTCGAAGTTGCCGTACGTGCACGGGTCGAAGGCGTGCATGTACTCGCCGGGGATGTGGATCGGCACGCCGTCGAAGGCGGTCTTCATCACGCCGCCGGCCCAGCCCGCCTCGTACGCCTTGCGCATCTGGTCGTAGCCGTCGGACGGCGGCGCCGCGGACAGCAGGAACGGGGACCTGAGCGTGCGGCCGAAGAAGTCCGTGTCGATCGCGACCGGCGTCCGGACCCAGCCCGGGATGCGGACCACGCTCTTGCGCGGGTCCGGGACCGCGGGCTCGGCCGCGCCGGTCAGGCGGGCGTGAAGCGTCTCGGCGGCGTTCTTGCCGCTCGCCACCGCGGTCACCACGGTCGTCGGGCCGAGCGCGCCGTCGCCGGCGTGCACGATCCGGGGGTCGTCCGCGACCGCCATCGCGCGCCGGGCGCCGATCGCCACGATCACGACGTCGAGGTCCGGGCGCTCCGCGTCGGTCCCAGCCACGTCGGACACGTCCTGCGGCCGGAACGCGGCGCCCGCGGGCAGGGCCACCCGCCGGGTCGAGATCCCGGTCACGGCGCCGTCCGCGCCGGTCCGGATCGCGACGACGCGGGTGCGGCCGGTTGCCGCGATCCCGTTGGCCTCGACCTCGTTCCGCTCGCGTGCGGTCAGGGGCATCTCGGACCACGTCTCGAGCGCCAGCATCTCGACGGACGCGGCGCCGCGGAGCTTCGCCGTGACCGCGCAGTCGAGGGCGGTCGCGCCGCCGCCGACGACCGCGACGCGGCGGCCCCGGAGGTCGTGCGCGCCGGGCGCGGCCAGGTATGCGAGGCCCGCGATCGCGGCGTCCTCGCCCGGCACGCCGAGACGGATCGGGGCCCAGAGGCCCTGCGCCACGACCGCGCCGGCGAAGCCGCCGGCGAGGAGCGACGCGACGTCGCCGACGTCCTGGCCGTTCTTCACCTCGATCCCGCCGAGGTCGCACGCGAACGCGACGTCCGCGTCGAGCACGTCGCGCGGGAGCCGGTGCTCCGGGATGAGACGGCACGCGCCGCCCGCGCGGTCGCCGCGCTCGAGCAGGGTGACGGCCCAGCCGCGCCTCGCGAGCATGGCGGCGGCCGCGAGCCCGGCGGGCCCGGCGCCGACGACCGCGATGCGACCGCGAACGGGCGTCGGGGCCGGGGACGCAGCAGGCGCCTGGCCCAGAGCGCGCGCCTTCGTGACGATCGTGGCCTGGACCGCCGGGATCTCGACCGGGCGGTCGAACCCCTTGCGAGAGCAGGCGGCCTGGCAGTGACGGTCCGGGCAGACGAGCCCGCAGACGCCGCCGAGAGGGTTCGCGAAGAGGATCTCGGCGGCCGCGCGCCGCCAGTCCGACGGCTCGCCCACGCGGACGGCCATGATGAAGTCCGCGGGCGAGCAGTCCGCGGGGCACGCGCCCCGGCAGGGCTTCTCCTCGCAGTACTCGCAGCGCGCGATCTCGTCGCGCAGCCGCGCGTCCGTCAGGATGGGGTTCAACGTGGCCATGCCTCGATGCCTCCTCGAAAACCGGGGGCGAATCTTAGCACGGACACTGGGGAACGCGAGTCCAACGGGAGCGCGCCGCGCCGAGGCGCGGCGCGCTTCGCGACCGCAAGGCGGTCGCGCAAGGGGGGTGGCCCGCGCCCCGCGAGGCGGGGCGGCGGGCAGGGTGGCGAGCCGCGCCCCCCTCCGATCGATGCCCCTGGGCCCTGCCGGGTCGGGAAGGTGGGGTACGCGACTCGGCGGGTGTCGTTCGGGACCGCCTGCCGTGCGGGCCGGGCGATGGCGCGGGGGAGCGCGCCGCGCCAAGGCGCGGCGCGCCCCGCGACCGCAAGGCGGTCGCGCAAGGGGGGTGGCCCGCGCCCCGCGAGGCGGGGCGGCGGGCAGGGGGGCGAGCCGCGCCCCCCTCCGATCGATGCCCCTGGGCCCTGCCGGGTCGGGAAGGTGGGGTACGCGACTCGACGGGTGTCGTTCGGGACCGCCTGCCGTGCGGGCCGGGCGATGGCGCGGGGGAGCGCGCCGCGCCGAGGCGCGGCGCGCTCCGCGACCGCAAGGCGGTCGCGCAAGGGGGGTGGCCCGCGCCCCGCGAGGCGGGGCGGCGGGCAGGGGGGCGAGCCGCGCCCCCCTCCGATCGATGTCCCTGGGGCCTGCCGGGTCGGGATGGTGGGGTACGCGTCTCGACCGGTGTCGTTCGGGACCGCCTGCCGTGCGGGCCGGGCGATGGCGCGGAATGCTCAGCGAGGCTGGGCGCGAACGCGGGACCCGCGCGCGCGGGCGCGCAGGGCAGGGGCGCGGGCCTTGCCGACGCAGGCGAGGGCGGCCTTCAGGACGACCTCCTCGTTCCAGCGAGCGAACTGGGCCATCTCGTCGTCTGTCAGCCGGCGCTCGGACTCCCACTCGTAGACGTCGGGGTCCCATCCGAGGTGCTTCGCGATCTGCATCCGCACCACGTTTTGCCCGTCACGCTCGAACTGCGTGAAGGTGAGGAGAAAGGGATTCGCCCAGTCCGTGCCGGAGTCCCGTTCGTCCGCCATCGGAAGCTCCACGTTTCCAAGCCTGGCCCGCTCGCGCCCGTCGCAATTCATGCCAACCGCCCCGGGGCCGATCCACTCTTTCGAGAATATCCGGGGAGTTCCGGGTGTTGCGCGCCGTCCGGGGGGGAACGGCAGGGGTCGCCGCCCGAAGGAACCCGGGAGATTCCGGCGACCGCAGCCCACCCGCCGCGGACGGCTCGTTCAGCGGCCCGGGGCGCCGTCGAGCCACCACTGGAGCAGGACGGCCGCCGCAGCCGAATCCTTGAGCGCCTTCAGGTCTCCTCGCCTGCGGCCGGCCTCGACCAGCCGCGCCTCGGCCTCGACGGTCGTCAGGCGCTCGTCCACCAGGTCCACGGCGAGCCCGGGAGCGGCGGCCCTGACGCGCTCGGCGAGGCGCGCGGACGCGGCGGCGCGCGGCCCCTCGGTCCCGTCCATGTTCAGGGGATGGCCGATCAGCACGCGGCCGGCCCCGACCTCGGCGGCGCGCTCGGCGATGGTCTCGGCCAGGCGGGACCCGTCGCCGACCCGGATCGGCGCTGCGGGCGTCGCGATCATGCCGAGCGGGTCGGACACCGCGACGCCGCACCGGGCCGTGCCGGGGTCGATCGCCATGACGCGCGTCCGGTCGTCCGCCCCGCTCACCAGACCACCTCGATGCCGCGGCGCGCAATCGCGAGCACGTCCATCAGCATGGCCACGGCCCAGTGGACCGCCACGCCGAGCCAGAACGAGCGGTGCCGGAGCGCCAGGAAGCCGAGCACGATGCCGGCCAGGATCGAGCCGTAGGTCTCGGCCACGGGCTTCCCGTAGTGGCTCATGCAGTACGGGATCACCATGACCAGGATCCCGGCGTACCCGAACCGCCGCTCGAGCCCGAACGCCACGAACCCGCGCCAGTAGGACTCGCCGCTCAGGAAGATGAGGCCGTAGAAGAGCTGGGACACGACGAAGTCCGCGATCTGCACGCGGTTGTCGCGGATCGCCTCCGAGCAGAACGGGTAGCGGTCGAGGAAGGACGGCAGGGTGCTCGCGTAGACCACGAACGGGATCACCAGCACGAACAGCCCGAGGTAGCCCCACCAGTACTCGAAGGTGCCGCGCGGGTGCCAGCCGTAGTCGCGCGGGCGGCGCCGGAGCACGAACCGGACGAGCAGCAGCGGGACCACGCTGCGGAGCACCACGCACGACAGCGAGAAGTACATGAAAGGATAGAGGTACCCGAACGGCGCGTCCGGCGGCACGTGGGGCGCGATCCTCGCGTGGTAGAAGTCCGGTCGCCCGAAGTACCACAGCGTCGTCATCACGAGCGGGATGCTGAGGAGGACGACCGCGACCTCACGGTCGACCGAGGCGATCGCGTCGCGGATCGGGCGGAACGCCGTCATGGGGGCGCTTGTAGCAGACGGCGGGGACACGCGCAACCGGCCTGGCGAGGCGTTATGTCCGCTGGGACATGGCGCCCCTGGAGGTGCCGGGTGGTGCCCCGTTCCGACGGGGCGTTCTGGCCGGAGGTGACCGCGTTCGGCGCGATGCGGGGCGCGACCGAGGTCACGCTCGGGTCGTTCCTCCACACGCTTCGGACCCCGTTCGCCGTGGTGATGCTTGACGCCCCTGCATGTCGATCTCGGGGCGATCCCGGCGGAGATGATCGTCCACCTCACGGTCGTGAAGGGACCGGCGTCCCTCATGTACGGGCCGAACGGGCCCGGCGGCGTGGTGAACGCGGTCACGCGGCGGCCGGGCCGCGGGCCGCTCGCGGAGGCGCGGGTCGAGGGCGCTGCCACGGGCGGAGGCGGCCTGCGCCTGTCCGGCCGGCACTCGGCCTCGGCCGAACCCGGTGTCCGTGTCCGCGGTGCCGCTCCTGCGGATCGGAGACCGGCGTGCGCGGACCGCCGAGTGGGTGCGGCGCGCGATGCTCGACACCCGGCAGCGGCTGGACGGGATCGGGCGCAGGCTGCACGTCGCGAAGCGGCGGGGCGCGCCCTTCGACCTCGAGCACGAGGTCGGGACGCTGCTGGCGGGCCTGCGATCGGACCTCGATCGGGTGTTCCGGCCCGAGATGCGGCGGAACGTCCACGCGCAGGAGCGTCACCGCGAGGGCGAGCGGCCCAACGCGTTCGCGTTGCGGGACGTCAACGAGGCGGCGGCCGGGCGCTTCCTGGTCGACGCCGATCGTGACACCGTGATCGTTATCGGACCGCGCGGGCGGACGCACGTGTTCTCCCAGGACGGGCGGCACGTGACGAGCATGGTGCTGGCCCCGGGCGAGCTGGACCGCAAGGCGGGCAAGGTCCGCTGGCGGATCATGTCCAGATCGGATGTGGACAGGTTCAGGGCTCGGCTGGCGTAGCGGCTCCCCCGCCGGCAGCCGGCGGGGTGGTGCCTGGCCTTCCCGACAAAAGAAAAGGGCGCCGAGGTTGCCCTCGACGCCCTTTCTTTTTGGACTCGGAGACGGAAGTCGGCCGGTGTTTCCTCCACAGAGCGTTCCGGGACTTCCCGGGCTGACGGTTTCGTGCATCGCTGCACGCCGTCCTCCTCTCGTGCGGTCGGCCTGCCTCCCGGAGGCTCCCCTGCGCCCGGCACGTCATTGGTTCCGTGCACCCGCCCCGCGGTTCCATCCCGCCTCGCGGTTTCTCGACGCAGGGCATCTCCCGATGTCACCACCGGTCGATGCCTCCCTCAGGCTTCGGCCCCGCTTCAGAGTATCACCCGGGCTTCCCCGCGCGGGCGCTCGCCGGAGCGGACCCACGCATCGCTCTCCCGAGGTTCGTGTCCCCATCGACGCAACCCAACCGTGCAGAGCCACCGCTCCCGGGGGGTTCCATTCCCCGGGTCATGTTGCGTCCTCGCGGTTCCAGCCCGCCTCGACGCCTTGCTCCCTGCAGTGCGGTCTCCCCGGTCTGTTTCACCCGGGCGCGTCCTCGGGGTTCTCCCTTCAGGGCTTGACACGGCGAGGATCGCGTCGCCTCTCGACGGCGCATCCCCTCTTGCGTTTGGCGTGTAGCCGCCGGGTCGCCGGACCACGACGGCCGCCGCCGCTCCAGGGGCTTGCTCCCCTCGCCGGTTGGGATGCCGACACGCGGATTTCTCCGTTCGTCGCATCCTGGCCCTCCTGGGCTTCGTCCTCCCTGGGGCTCTCCCCATCTTCGGTCTCGGGCCTGCCCTTCGACCTGCGGCGACCGATCGCGTCGAAACGACCCGTCCGGCGGCCGCGACAGTCAAGGGGTCCACCTCGTTCGTCCGCCTCATGCCGGTTTCCCGGGTATCTGGCGGGAGTTGGGCGAACCGGCCCTCCTCTCAGGCACTTGGGAAGAAGCTTCCCGATCGGGACCTGACTTCCTGTACTCCAGAGTGTCAAAGAACACGAGATGTTGGCTTGTCTCTTGCGAGACTGCCGGCCCCTGCGAGGTTCGTGTCCTCGTCCCGGCACCATGACGGTGTCGGGTTTCGGACCGACCGGTCGCCAACGTCTCCGAGTCCGACTTCAATTCTGGGACGGCGATCGGGGGTTGTCAATACCCTGGGGGAAGGGATCAGGAGGGAGCCGGCGGGTACGGGCACGGGCACGGGTGCGGGGACGAAAATACTGCGGGACTACGGGTGCTTGCGCGGGGCTCGGCGGATGAGGCGGACGCCGCGGCCGAGGAAGAAGAGCACGGTCCCGGCAGCCACGACCACGGAGGCGGGCTCGAGCCAGGCGGTCGCGACGGTCATCAGGGTCGGCGACGAGAAGGCGAACGCCGCGGCCAGGGCGCACTCGAACACCGACAGGACGAGCGAGGAGAGCTTGCCCATGAAGGTGGACTTGACCTGGAACGGCGCGCCCGCGAGGTAGAGGAACGACCCCGCGACGGGGGGAAGGAGGTAGCGCAGGAGCACGAGGACCAGGTACGCGTGCGAGACCGCGCCGCCCGACCAGAGCGCGACGGCCAGCGCGCTGTGGAATACCGCGTCCACCACGGGGTCGTAGATGCGACCGAAGTCGGACTGCTGGCGGAGAAGCCTGGACAGCATCCCGTCCAGCGCGTCGGTGACGGACGCCACCAGCAGGAGCCCGAAGACGGCGCGCGCGGCGGTCTCGTCCGCACCCGCGACCACGCCCCGGAGGGCCTCCACGAGGTACGGGACCACCAGCAGCCGGAGCAGGGTCAGGACGTTCGGGAACGTGAACCGCTCGTAGGCCTCCCGCGAGGTCTCGGCGCGGACCAGGCCGAGCTGCAGCAGGGTCAGCGCGAACACGGCCACGAACAGCAGCCCCTCCGCGATCCACGTCGCGGGCCGCAGGCCTCCGGGGAACGCGGCGGACAGCGTCGCGCCGACGAAGACCAGCACCGCGGCCATGATCGCGGAGGCGACGAAGAAGGAGCGGCGGAGCGACCTGAGGGACCACGCGAGGTCGATGGCGTGGCGCACGCCCTCGCGCACGAACCTGCGGACCGCGCGAGGCCGGAAGCGCCCGGCACGCAGGTCACCCAGCAGGTGTCCCAGGACCGGATCGACCTTCAAACCGACCCCCTTCTCCGCACGTTGCGCCGCCCAGGGGGAGTGTAGCACGGCAGGCGTCCCGCCCGTCGCTTCCCGGGACACCCCTGAGCATTCCGCTCCGTCGCCCGGCCCGCTCGGCAGGCGGTCCCGACCGAACGACACCCGTCGAGACACGTACCCCACGCCCCGGACCCCTGCAGGCCCCACAC
>VGRB01000015.1 GCA_016875475.1 Deltaproteobacteria bacterium | reverse complement strand
GGGGCCCCGGGGCCGGCCCCTTGCGTTCTACCAGGACCATTACCATCCGTATTCAAGTGGTGACGCATCCGTCGCCCGGGGATCCCGGCGGGGAGGAGTAACATGGCGCCGTTGCGACATCGGGGATTGCTGGTACACCTGGCGCTGCTGGGCGCCCTGGCCTGTGCCGAGGGAGCGCAAGGCCCCGCCGCACCCCCCGGGGATCCCGCCCGGGCGACGCTCCAGGCCTGGACCCGCCTTCGCGAGGCGCTGCGTGCCAGCCCGGACCACCTCCCCGAGCGCGCCGCGGACCTGGTCGTGGCCGGGGATCCCGCGGCCCTCTTCGAGTTCGTCCGGGACCGCATCGGCACCGTGCCCCCGTCCGAGGGCTCCCTGGCGGACGCCCTGACCCGGGTCCGGTGGGGCGTGCGCGGCACCCTGCGCGGCGGCGGGGGGACCCCTCGCGAGAAGGCCGACCTGCTGGCCGACCTCTACCGGCAGGCCGGGTTCGAGGCCGAGGTCGTCCGGGGCAGGCCGGATCCGGCGAAGGTGGACGGCGCGGCCCTCCTGATGCGGGTCCCCGACCGGCACTTCCGGCCGGACCTGCCGGACGACGAGGCGGAGCGCCTCCGCGCGGCCGCCGGAGGAGACGCGCCCCCCCTCGCGGACCCGGACCCGGAGCAGCGCCGCGCTCGGGACCTGGCGGCCGCCCTGGACGCGCAACTGCCGCCCGCCGGCGCGGCCGCCTTCGACTTCGGCCTGCCGGACGCGTTCCCTCTGGTCCGGGTGAGGGTGGACGGTGCCTGGGTCCATGCGAACCCCTCCGTCCCCGGGCTTCCCTTCGGCGACCCGGGCACGGTCGGGGAGCCGGTCGGCACCACCCTGGCGGATGCGCCGGAGGCGGTCCGCGTGAAAGTGGAGGGGAGCCACGCCGACCGCCCCTTCGAGCGATTCACGCTGGCGGAGGGCCAGTGGACCGCCGAGGAGGTCACCGGCCGGACCGTCTCCCTGGTCTTCGTCCCTCCGGCGCGTCCCGAGGACGTCACCGCCCTCAAGGTCCGCGACGCCTCCGCCTTCGTCCCCGTGCTGCGGGTGTCGGGCCCCGGCCTGGACCGCGCCGGATCCGAGGCCCTGTCCCGTGTCGGGACGCCCGTGACGCGTTCCGGCGAGGTCATCGAAATCGTCGGGGACGCCGCGCTGCTGGACGGCGAGCCCCTCCCGGACCCCGGGACCGACCCCGCGATCCTGGCCTCCGTCGCCTCGGCCCGGGCCTCGGCCAGCGCCGGCGCCTTCCCGAGGATCCGGGTGCGGGTGGGCGCCCTCGGCCCGGACGGCCGGAACGTGCCCCGGCTTGGCGTCGAGGCCTTCGAGGTGCGGGAGGATGGCGTTCCCGTGCCCTTCGCCCTTCGCCGGAGCGAGGCGCCACCCCCGCGCATCGCCATGCTGTTCGACCAGTCGGGAAGCGTCCCGGAGGCCTTCCGCGGGGCCGGGGCCGCCGCCCTGGCGCAGGACCTGGCGACCCGCGCGTTCGCCTGGGATCCCGGCACCCGGATCCGCGTCGCGACGGTCAGCGCGGGGGCGCGCTGGGCGGCCGAGACCTGGGCGACGACGGCGGACGAGGCGGCGGTCCAGGCCGCCTGGCTGGCCGGGCCCGGAGCGGTGAACCCGGGGTCCGAGATCTGGACTGCCGTCTTTGACGCGGGACGCATCGGGGCCACCCTGGTGGTGGTGCTCACGGACGGGGTTTCGACGGACGCCTTCGATCCGGGCCTGCACGGGAACGCCTTCGCCAGCGGCCCGCCGGTGGTCGCCGTCGGCGTGGGGGAACCGGACGGGGAGTGGCTCCGGGCCGTGGCGGCCCTGACGGGGGGACTCTGGCTTCCCCCGGCGGAACCCGCCGAGGTCGCGGACGGCATCTTCGACTTCCTGCAAGGACGGTCCGTCGAGGCCTACGAGCTGGCCTACCCGGCTCCCCGGGAAGGCCCGCCGTCACGCCAGGTGCAGGTGCTCGTCCCCCGGGGCCGGGTCGCGGCCTCGACCTCCTACGAGGTGCCGCCGGATCCCGTCCCGGGGCCGGTGCTCTCCGGGGTGCACCTGACCCTTCGCGTTGGCGGGCGCGAGGTCGTCCGCACGCTGGCGGGCTTCGGCGGGGACTTCGTCTCGGGGCCGGTCACGGTCGCGGCCGCGGACCTCCAGGACGTCGAGTCCCTGCTGTTCGGGCGCGTCACGCTGCGGGTCGAGGGCCCGGCACCGACCCCGTCGGTCTTCCTGGACGACCTGCTGACCGAGCGGATCGAGGCCCCCCCGCTGCTGTCCGCCGTGGCCGCCCGGGACGACGCGGCGGTGCGCGAGGCCTACCACGCCGGCTTCCAGGTGACCTCGCCCCGCCAGTGGCTGCTGGCGGGCATCCCCGCTCCCGCCAGCCCGGACGCCGTGTCCTTCGACACGGGGCTCCGGGCGGTCCTGCTGGTCGAGAAGTCGCCTCCGGGGGACCCCCGCCTGATCCAGTCGGACCTCTTTCCCCTGATGCGCTGGACCACGGTGGCGCGGGACCCGCTGGCGACCCGGACGGCCACCATCGAGGCCGGCGCCCGGCTCGCGGTGGCCGAGTCGGACCTGTTTCCGGACGCCACCCTGTCGCGCCTCGCCGGCCGCGCGCTGCGCCGGGTCGACGGCGGGGACCTCGGGGAGGGGCCGGTCGCCGAGGCCCTCTCCCTGGCCGCGAAGCCCTTCCGTTCGGACTGGTGGATCCTGATGCCGGAGGAGGGGCCCGGCGACGCGTTCTGGGCCGTCCACAAGGCTTCCGGCAGCCTGATGGGGGTGCTGGCGGACGGCTCCGGCGGCGGGGTGGTCGATGACGCGACGCGCACGATGCAGCAGAGCGACGGTCTCCTCTCGCTGCTCGGGGACATGGGCGGGATCTTCGGGCTCGAACTGGGCGGCTGGGTCCTGTACGCGAAGGTGCAGGTCAAGTTGTGGACCCGGGCGACCATCGTGCTATCGGGCGGCCCGGACCCCGGGTGGCCGTGGGATCCGCTGGCCGCGTACGCCTGCGGGCAGGTGGCCGACCCGCTGGCCGGGGTCCTTCCCGGCGTCAGCGCCTACCTGTCCTTCGCCTCGCTGCTGAACGACCTGCTGGAACTGGGCAGGCCCGGAACCCCCGACCTCCCGACCCTCTGCGGCTGACGGCCTGCCCTTGTGGCTCGCCAGTATTCCATCCGCGCTCCCAAACGGGTTCCAGGCTGGTTGAAGAGCGGCCGAATCGCGTCGTGAGGGGTCGGAATCGTCGCAGGTGATCGTTACGACGAGGTTCGAGACGACGCACGAATGTAGTTGACGCCGGGGAGGAAGGTCCACGAGATCCTCGCCTTGACGGAGGTGCTGGCCAGGCTAGAATCGCTGCGTCATCGTTGTCCGAGTGTCGGGTCTCGATCGAAGGAGGTGGCACGTGCGACCGCCGCACGGAGCACTGGTCATGGTGGCCCTGCTTGCGGCTTGCGGATCCTCCGGGAGCCCCACCATCCAGCCCAACTGGGACATCGGCGAGGCGCACGTGCCTGACGGCAAGAGCGACACGGGCGCGGCGGTCGACGCCGGGCTCGAGACGGCCGGAGACGGCGGCGGCACGCTGCCGCCGGGCCAGTGCCGGAGCGCCGCCGACTGCCAGGCGACGGCGAAGAAGCCCTACTGCGACGCCCTCGGGGGCGAGATCGGCGCCTGCCGGAGCTGCGACGATCTCGCCGCGCGTGCCGGGCAGGACCGCGACGTGTGGTGCGTCGAGAACCATGGCGCCGGCCTCATCTGCCTCGCCGGCGGCTGCCAGGCGAAGCAGTGCACGGCCACCTGCATCGGCAACGCGTGCGCCGCCGTCGACGTCGCGGCGTGCCCGCCCGGGCAGCCGGAGTGCGGCCCCGACGGCCGCTGCCGGAGCTGCGTCGATGATCCGACCTGCGCCGCCGCCTACCCGGGCGGGAAGACCCTGTGCGACGCCGTGAGCGGCGCCTGCGTGGCTGGCGAGTGCGACCCGGCCCTGGCGGCGACCGGCCCCTGCACCGGGCGGAAGGGCGCGGGCGCGTGCAACGAGTTCGGGCGCTGCGTGCCGTGCGAGGAGGTCGCCATCGGCTACTGCGCCGACGCCTTCGGCTCCGAGCGCCCGGTGTGCGCCGGCGGCGAGTGCATCCGCACCGACTGCACGGTCGGCGGCAACGCCGCCTGCGGCGAAGGGACCGGCTACTACTGCGGCGACGCCGGGGCGGGCCCCCAGTGCCTGCGCGGCTGCGACCCGGCGGTGGCGACCGGCCCCGGAAGCTGCGAGCGCGACTGCGGGACGGGGACGCCCCAGGCGTGTCGACCGTCGCACGAGTGCCTGTGCCTGTGGGGCACCTTCCCCGGCACCGGCGGCACCGCCGACACGGGCGGCTGCCTGTCCGCGTCGGGTTCGTTCTGCCTACGCTCCGACAAGCTCGAGGCCATGGCTCCTCCGGAAGGCGGAGCCAAGAGCCAGAGCTTCGTCCTCGACTCTACCCTCTACGTCGGCCCGGCGCCGACAAAGTGACGGGAGGATGCGGCGATGAAACAGCTCAAGCTCGTGCTCTTCGGTCTCGGGGCCGTGGCCGCCACCTTCGCCGTGGGGCGCCTGGTGCGCGCCGGCGACATTCCCAGCATCCTGCCCTACGAGGGCTACCTCACCGGCCCCGACGGCGCCTCCATCGCCGACGGGGCGATGCCCATGACCTTCCGCTTCTTCGCCACCCCGACCGCCACCGACGAGGAGTGCGAGTGGAACGTCGGCATGGTGGCCGTCCGCGGCGGCCGCTTCCGCGTGGCCATCGGCGACGCCGCCACGGGCAACGGCGACTGCACGGCCATCCAGGCGCTCATCGCCGACCACGGCGCGCTCTGGCTCGAGATCACCATCACCATGGGCGGGGCCCCCGAGAAGCTGTCGCCCCGCATCCCGCTTCGCGCCACGGCCCAGGCCCACCACGCCCAGGTCGCCGAGGTGGCGCGGGCGGCGGGCGGCGGGCTCGCCACCACGGTGCAGACGCTCCTCGCCGATGTCGCTGCCCTCAAGGCCTTTCGGCAGACGGCCGAAAGCCAGATAGCGGTTCTCCTGACGGAGAAGGCGGCGCTCGAGAAGAAGGTGGCGTCGCACGCGGCCATCCTCGCGGACGTCGCTCCGCCCGCGACGATCGTGGCCTTCGGCGGTGGCGATGTGCCGGCGGGGTGGCTGCCGTGCGATGGCCGAGAGCTTTCGACGACCGCCTACCCCGCCCTCTACGCCGTCATCGGCGAGACCTTCGGCGGCGGCGCGGGGACGTTCAATCTGCCCGATCTTCGCGGGCGCGCGGCGATCGGTGCGGGCGCGGGCGGGGGGCTCACGGAGCGCACCGTCGGGCAGGCCATCGGCGGCGAGTCCCACGCGCTCACCGTGAATGAGATGCCGAGCCACGACCACGGCGGCGGCTCCCACAACCACAGCGCGGCTACGGGTTCCGGCATCGGTCTGGATCGAGGCACTGCGGGCTGGTGGGGTCCCAACGCCCAGGGCTCCTGGTCCGCGACCGGAGGTTCGACCAGCTTTTCCGGCGGCGTCATTGCAGCGGCGGGGGGCAACGAGCCGCACTCCAACATGCCGCCTTCGCTCGTCGTGACGTACCTCATCAAGCTCTGATCAACGACTGGCTGACTCGGAGGACACCATGAAGCTTCGAGGTCCGGTTCCTGCTAGTACTACTGTGTTGTCGCCGTCTTGGCGGTGAGTCGCGGGCCGTGCTCCACTACGATGAGGGAGGTGGGACATGGACGAACGTTCCGATCGCAGCGTGCGTTTCGATGAGTACCTCGACAGGCTGTCCGTGGCGGTTGGGGGCAAGAGCCGCCGACGCGGGCCGCTGGGCGCCTACTGCACGGGTCTGCTGATTCCGGGCGAGCGGAAGAGCATGGAGCCGATGGCGGCCCGGCTGGATCCGACCCGAGTTCAGGCGATGCACCAGTCGTTGCAGAACTTCGTGTCGCAAGCAGCGTGGTGCGACGAGGCGGTGCTGACGGCCGCTCGCGAGTACGCGCTTCCGGTCATGGAGGAGCACGGCTCCATCGAGGCGTGGCTCGTGGACGATACGGGGTACCCAAAGCAGGGCAAGCACTCGGTGGGGGTGGCTCGGCAGTACTGCGGGATGCTCGGGAAGACGATGAACTGCCAGGCGGCGGTGACCACGTTCGTGGCGAACGAGTCGGCCAGCCTCCCGGTCGCGCATCGGTTGTACCTGCCGGAGAAGTGGGCTGCGGATCCCGAGCGGCGGAAGAAGGCCGGGGTCTCGGACTCGGTGCAGTTCCGGACCAAGTGGGAGATCGCGCTCGACCAGGTCGAGTGGATGATGAAGGCGGGAATCCCGGATGGTGTGGTGGGCGCGGACGCCGGGTACGGCGACGTGACCGCGTTCCGCGACGGATTGACGAAGCTCGGGCGCGCGTACGTCGTGGGGATCCGGAAGGGGATCGCGGTATGGGGGCCCGGGAAGGGGCCGGCGCCGGCCCCGGAATATCCGGGGCGAGGCAGACCCGCGACAAGGCTCCGTCGAGACAAGGACCACAAGCCGGAGTCGGTGTTGAAACCGGCGACCGCTCTGCCCCCGGAGGCGTGGCAGCAGGTGAACTGGCGCGAGGGCACGCAGGGAGAGATGTCGTCGCGCTTCGCCCGCGTGCGCGTGTGGGCGGCGCATCTCGACGACAGGCGCACCGAGCCGCCTCCCACGGAGTGGCTTCTGATCGAATGGCCGGAGTCCGAACCGGAGCCGACGAAGCACTGGCTGTCCACCCTGCCGGAGGACACTGACATCACGACCCTGGTGCGCCTCGCAAAGCTGCGCTGGCGCATCGAGCGGGACTACGAGGAGCTGAAGCAGGAGGTTGGCTTCGCGCACTTCGAGGGCCGTGGCTGGCGAGGCTTCCACCACCACGCGGCGCTATCCATCGCGGCCTACGCCTTCCTCGTGGCCGAGCGTGCTCGGCTTTCCCCCCCTCGAGCTTCGGGAACATCTCCCTTCAAAGCGGCTCCCCTTCCAAGTGGTTTCCGACCCAGAGGATCCGCCGATCCGGCCTGAGCGTCACCAGCCGACATCGATCCGGACCGCGGCCCTCCTGATCGCCGCCTGCCCCATGCACCAACTCGACCGGTGCCCGTGCTGCCACCGGCCGCGGCCGCGGGCCACGCCGCACCCGATAACCCCAACGCCGCCCGACCCGGCGACCGCGCCCGGCGGGATCCTCGCGCGGCTACGCCGGCGCTTCGCTGCGTGGGTGGTCGGACTTGTCGCAACACAGTAGTACTAGGCCACGCCGCCAGACGAGGTCCCCCCGATCGAGGAGCCCGGCGCGGCCGCGGGCTGATCGCCGTCCACGCGTTGACGCACACCGGCCGGCGGCCCCGCCCCGGGCCGCCGGCGCCCTCACCTCCCCAGCCGTCTCATCCCTGCAACGACGTCCCGCGTCGCAGCTACCCCCCCGACCACCGCCGGCTCGCCGAGCGAAGCGCGCGCCAATGGGGCGTGTCAGCGGCGGGCGCGCGGGACGGCCGGCTCGCGTCGCCGCGGCCGGGCGAGACACGCGAGATGGCCTTCCAAGGGGGCGTCGGACCGCCGGGCGCCCCGCTGGAGCGCGGGTGGCCGGCGACCCGAAACCGCCACAGCGCGGATCGCTCATCATGCAGCGAAATGACAGATGGGGGGTCCGCAAGCTCCCATGCGGCCCTCCGACAGGTGCGAAAAAAAAGATCCGCCCCGGTTTTCCTGGGGATCCGCAGTGACGACGTGGGGCGACCTGTCATTTCGCTGACGCCACGATTCGCTTGACAGCCGCCCTGCCCTGCCCTAGTATTCGCCTCCGTCCGGCGAAGCCGGGCGCTTTGACAGACGGGGCTGTAGCTCAGCTGGGAGAGCGCTAGAATCGCACTCTAGAGGCCAGGGGTTCGATCCCCCTCAGCTCCACTCGTGACCATCGGAATCCTTTGGGCTTTTCGGCCAACGGATCGCCATTACCCACCCCAAAAACGACGCTGGGAGACGGAATGGGAGACGGAATCCCGGGCGGATTCCGTTTCCCAAGGGCGGTTCGTCGGGCCGTTTCCCCATTGTGCTCGGCATGTTCCGCACGACCGTCCTGTAGAACGCTGCTCTAGGAGCTTGTTGCGCGTAGATCGCGTGGGTCGAAGCTTCGAGCGCGCGGAAGCGTGCGAGCCATCTTTCCGAGACTTCGATCAAGCCCTTGATCTCGCTCACAGTTTCTGCGGTTCATGAAGTGGGACAGAGGGGACACGCGTAGTACCGTCGGTGCATGGAGAAGCAGTACCGGCCCTGGCTCCCCCGGCACCCGCTGATGTTTCCGCCGTCGCCGACGGACTGGCTGGCGGCTGACCATCTGGCGTACTTCATCCTGGACCTTGTCGAGCAGCTTGACCTGAGCGAGATCGACCGCGCGTACCAAGTGAAGGACCACCGCGGCGAGCGGCCGTACCACCCGAGGATGATGACGGCGCTTCTGCTGTACGCGTACTGCACAGGAGAGGCGTCGTCGCGGAAGATCGAGCAAGCCACGTCGGACGACGTGGCGATGCGCGTGCTGGCGGGAGGCGAGCATCCGGACCACACGAGGATCAGCGAGTTCCGGCGCAAGCACCTGAACGCGCTTCGGACCGTGTGGGTGCAGGTGCTGCGGTTCTGTCGGAACGCCGGGCTGGTGAAGCTCGGCCATGTCGCCCTGGACGGGACGAAGGTGAAGGCGAACGCGAGCAAGCACAAGGCGATGAGCTACGAGCGGATGCTGAAGAACGACGCGGAACTGGCAGCCGAGATCGATGCGCTGCTCCATCGTGCGGAAGAGACGGATCGGGCGGAGGACGCCGAGTACGGGAAGGACCGGCGCGGGAACGAGCTTCCGGACGAACTTGCCCGGCGTGAGACGCGGCGCGAGCGGATCCGGGAAGGGCTGGCGAAGCTCCAGGCCGAGGCCGCTGCGGCCCGGGCACGCGAGTTGGCCGAGCGTGCAGAGGAGGCCGAGGCCGCGGGGAAGGCAGGGGCTGCGCAGAAGCGATCCGTGGCCGATGGGGCAGCGAAGCGGGCACAGGAGAAGGCCGAGGGGGCAGGCATCTCGGAACTGGACCTCTCGCCCCGCGACCCCGAGACGCTCCCGTCGCACCAGGTCCAGACGGACGCGGAGGGCAACCCGCATCCGAAGGCGCAGCGGAACTTCACGGACCCGGACAGCCGGATCATGAAGCAGGGCGGAGACTACGTGCAGGGCTACAACTGCCAGGCGGCGGTGGATGCGGAGAGCCAGGTCATCGTGGCGCAGGCCGTCACGAACCAGCCGCCGGACTGTGAGCACCTGATCCCCATGATGCTGCTGGTCGCGAGCGAGTGCGGACTGCTGCCGAAGACGGCGACCGCAGACAACGGGTACTACTCGGACGCGAACGCGGCATGGTGCGCGGAGCGGGGCGTCGATGCACACCTCGCGACGGGGCGGTTGGAGGACGACGACCTCACCCAGATGCGGACCCCTCTCGACAAGGACGCCGGCGAACCCGCGGATGGATCGGATCCCCGGCGTCAACTACATTCGTGCGTCGCCCAGGTGTAATTGTCGCCGGGCAATCGGACGACCGAGGCTGGTGGACTCGAGCCGAGGCCTTGCTGGAACCTCTCACCGACAAACGTCGCTGCCGGACTGAACGCTTCTCCCCCAACCAGCCATGTCGCCGCCCACACGCAGGGCACCGCCGCGGTGCCGAATCCGTCCGCCTTCCCATCCCCCGTGTCGTCGAAGACTGCGCAAGGGCTCTTCGTGGCGAGGTTGAGGTTTGAAGACGTAGCGTCCAGTGTCGTCAGTTTCTCTCGCAGGTACTGCGCGCCGTGCAGAATCAGTTCGTCGCAGGCCGCCCTGACGGTCTCCTTGGTCAACTGCGGTGTCAGGCTAGAGACTTGCGCTCCGAACATCTCGCAGCAACTCTCGTCGACCAAGCAGGCCTTGCCCGCCAGCAATGCGCCCAGTGCGTCCTTCCACGAGGTCTCCGCTGGCAGGCCGTCGGACCCGTCCCCGAACAGGCCCGGGAGCAGCCACTTCTCGAAAGCGAAATCCACCAGGGCGCCGTACTTCATCGCGATCGTTTCCGTGCCGGGCGCGACAGCCCCGCCTGCGTACGTGCCCTTGTCAGGGTGGACCTCATCCGCCAGAACAGCCGGAACCCGGCACGATGCCAGCGGACCACGGTCTCGGGTTTCACGATGACGAGGAGGTCCTTCCAGCCGGGCCAGACTCTCGACATGAGCACCCAGAACGAGCGCTCGACGGCGGTCAACCGGGGTCTCGGCGACGTCCGCGTCACGATCGCGAGTTGCTGCCGCAGGGCCAAGTTCTCCACGGCCATCTCCTCCCTCGTCTGGAAGCAGGAAAGCGCCGTGGCGAACAGGACTCGAAGCATCGTCAACATGGTTGCGGACGGTATCGTGGGAAGCGGGAAAGTGCTACGATTTCATCGTCGACGAAGTCTTGGCCAGGGACAACGAACTGGAGTTGCCGGCCGTCACGCCCGACGCAGCTTCAGTCCCGGGACGTGCTCGAAGTGACCGTCCAGCGAGAAGAGTTCGATCTCGTGGCGTAGACACACTTCCGCGACCAGCAGGTCGGTCAACGGCAAGGTGACCCCACGAAGGCGCAACCTGGCGCCCAGGTCGCCCGCGGCCTCCCAATCGGCCGATTCCACCGACACGTTGGGCACGGCGTTGAACAGATCCAACACCTTCCGGCGCTCGCGGTCACGCAGTCCCACGCGCAGTTCGGCGCCCACCACGTCGCAACTTACAACCCGATCCTCCCGCAGCAAGTCGCGAACCGCTTCCACGACCGTGGCCGTGCGGCCGCGAAGTGCGTCCACCCAGACCGAGGTATCCAGAAGCACCTGCGGCTCATCGCTCATCGTGATGACCCTCACCGAACACCTTGCCGTCCTTCCGGACCTCCGCCGCGTGCAGGGCCAGAATCGAGTCTTCGTCGATTTCCACCTTGCCCAGCAGCGAGGCAAGACGCCCCAGTTTCTCGCGACGGATCTGCTCGTCCACGGCCCGCGCCACGGCGGCCGCCTTGCTCCTTGCCCCGGTCAGACGCATCAGGACCGCGACCTTCGCTTCGTCCAGGACCACGTTCGTGCGCATCTCGCGACCTCGTGCACAGTTGCCGATTCAGATCATGTACGGACAGCCGGTACAAATCAAGTCGAATCGACTGTTCACCGCAACGGTCCGCATCACTGCCCAACCAGCAGTGCGACAGTCCGATCTAGCGCAACCGTTCGTTGCGACTGCTATTTGGCAGATCGGCCCAATGACCTGTCGCACCCTGCGTCGTGCAACGCCACGGACTTGCGTACGGAAACGACTTGGGGCCGATTATCGCACTCTAGAGGCCAGGGGTTCGATCCCCCTCAGCTCCACCAACGAATTCAAGCACTTTCGAGCTTCGACTCTCTTCGGGTCCAGTCACAAGAATCACAGATTGAGGTCCCGAGGTCAGGCCCGGAGATGGGTCTGGAACCGCTCCGCCGCGGACGTGCAGAACTCGTCCGCGACGTGGGCGTAGACCCGGGCGGTGAACTCCTCGGAGTGGTGGCCGACGTTCTTGGAGATGACGGATAGCGGCACTCCCGCCTCCCGCGCGAGCGAGATGTGGGAATGGCGCAGTCCGTGGAACGTCACCTTGCGGACGCCGGCGGCCTGGCAGGTGGCCTGGGTACTCCGGTTGAGCCAGGCCCCGAGCTCCCGGCGGGTGCCGCTCCGCGTCGGCACGATCCACCCGGACTCGGGCTCGCCCTGCCGGACCCACCACTCGAGGAGCACCCGGTTGGCCGTCGTTGAGGTACTGGGGTTTCCAGAGACAGCCAGGAACGGGAGCATCGCATCGAGAACTGGCTGGAGCACTGGTGTCGTGGCGTTGTTGTCGAGATAGATCGGGGAGCGGCCATGTGGCGTGCGTACGCCCGTGCCGGTCCAGGCGCCGTCCGGGGTTGCGACCGCAACTCGAGTTGTCGGCGCATCTGGCGTGCTTCCTTTCGCTGCAGGTACTCCCGAAGCTGCCAACGCGCTCACGTCCATCGCGCCGGTGCCTCAACCTGCGGCCGGGTCTGAGCTTGCTGACAAAACCCGACGGGCTGCCTCTATGAGTGAGCCAAGTGCGCGGCGCCAGTCCGCCGCAAGGTCGTGTTCCAACTCTACCCGGAAGAAGCATCGGCCGTGGATGCCCTCCCAAGGAAGGGAGTCGCCTTCGGTCGCCGCCACGAATGCAACCAGACTGTGCTGGATCTCGGTCCAGTCCGCGTCGTCGGGCGCGGAGATGTCGAGGTAGGCCCGCACCCGGTTGCCGGGTGGTGGGACCACGACGCTCTCGGCCACCAGTGCTCCGGGCTTCTCGTAGGGAATGCCCTCGGGAGGGACTCCGGACCAGTCGATCGGACCATGGTGGTAGTGGAAGACGTTGACGCCCTCGGCGCCGTCTCGGGCAATCACCCACTGCGAGGACAAGTACATCTACGCCGCCTTGCGAGGGAGTAACTGCTCTCCCCGGCCCACCTTCACGTCCTGGGACCCGAGTCGGGCCGGCGCCTTGGGCGACGAAGCCCACCACCGCTCCGCGTCGTCCTGCTCTTCGTCCGTCATGAACTGCCAGCACCTGTCTAGCTGGGCCGCGCGCGCAGCCTCGAGCCCCTCGGGCAAACTGCCGCCGCTCAACGTCCTTTCGAGAAGCAACTCGATCAGCAACTCCCGATACCTCGCCGCAGCGCCTCGCATCATGCGAGCCTCCATTCCTTCCAGTCCGGCGCGGTCCGGAAAAGGGCGGACTGGTAGTCGTCGAGAGGCATCTCGGAAGAAGGCTCGACGTACCCGTGACGGTCGGGCTTCCGGCTGTCAGCGCGGAACGCTAGGTGCGAGCCAAGGGCCGCGACCTCGATTTCGAACAACGGGAGCCTACTGCTGCCGCCCAATGCTTCGGGTCGCAGGTGCACGGGAAGACCGCGTGGATCTCCGGGGGTGACCGACATGCCGCCCTGCCCAGGGCGGACCTTCCCACTAGGGCTCGGTCGGATGTCGATCGCCCTGACGCCCAACATCAAGTCTCCCGCACCGCGAACCGGACGGCCCGTCCCGTCCTTGAGCATCGTCCGGAACAACTCCATCCGTTCCAATGCCTCCGCCGTCAACGATGGTAGGCGAATTCGGGGCCGAAGGGAACGGCGCCGGCGTGGTGTCCGCTCCGAGCCCGCTGAAACGGGATCCTGCACGTCGCGCCACCGCTCCCTCGTCACGGTTGTCAACCGTCCCACCCGCTCGGGGACACTCGCACTGGTCTTCGCGACCAACGATCCCAACTTGCAGAAGCTCGGTCTGCGAAGAGCCGGAAGAGAACAGGAAGACTGAGATCCCGATTCCGCGCCTCGAACGCGGCGTCGTGATCACCAGCAGTGGACTATCGCAACGGTAGTCCCGGTCTACCGAGATCTCCCGCATCTGGCGGCGGTCCTGTTCGCTCGGCACCGGGATGTTGAGGGTGTGGTAGTGCCACTCGCCAAGGTAGTAGGTGCGCTCGTCCCGATCCCATCTCGACGCCAGATACTCACGAAGCCCTGCCGTGCCACGCTCGAAGTAGGCGTCGCCGCTCTTTGAGTCTGGCGGTGCCCGGGATGCCTCCGAGACAGCCGCGACCAGACCGTCAGCAGAGTAGCTGCCAACAAGGATGCCCCCGGTCTCACGATCGCCGGCACCCAGACTCAGCCTGCAGATCTTGACCAGCGGTTCCTTCCGGAGCTCAACCACAAGTGACGAGTCAGGCGTTGCATATCGGAGACCATCGACAATCGCTTCGCCCTCAGCCACAGGGCACCTCGGTGCCGGGAACCCGCCTCAACCCGGCGAAGGAGGCTCCGGGCTGTTGCTCCAGCACAATGAGCTCCGCCGCGGAAGGCGAAAGAACCTTCTCTTCCAACACCTTGACGGCGCCGGCTGCGGCGATCCACAAGTCATCCAGTCTGGCGGGGAAGAGCGGGGACCAGCAACCGGCACCCTCCGCCACCTCTGAGCGGCCCTCCGCTTCGTGCGCCTCCTGCCGCAGCCAGGGTCTGACCGCCTCCAGGAAAGCTTCCCTTGGAAAGCGGTCCGCGCGAGCGACGAAGACGAAGGTTCGCCTGGCGCGGAAACCCACCGATACCGAGGAGAAGATCCGCGGCACGGGGAACGGGGCCTGCGCCAGCGCCTCCAACGCGACATCGGAGCCGGTGCAGTCGAGCACGAGATCCACTTCGGCCAGCACGGAACTACGCGGGAAACAACACCGCTTGACCCCGCTCGATGCTCCCATCCAGCACCCCGCTCGCAACCGCAGCGGGCAGCGTGCATCCCGAACTCGTTCGAGGGGCAGTTCACGCAGGCGTGCAATGGTCCAGTGGGTCAACTTCTGGCGAGCGGACCCGGGTCAATTCTCGCGAGCGGCAAAGCAATCGGCCCCAATTGGAGCAATCGCACTCTAGAGCCCAGGGGCTCGATCCCCCTCAGATCCACAAGAAATCAAGCACTTGCGCCGCACCGCCGCGACGCGATCCGTCGCGTGTCGCGCTTTCTGTCGCACCTTTGCGCGTGCGGGGGGGGGCACGAACGCCCGCGGGGGCAACGCCGGTCAGGCGGCCCGCTCCTTGCCGACGAGAACGTCAGCCGACAGACCAAGCCCCGCGCGCAGCCGCCGGATCATCGCGAGGGTCAGCGGGCGCCGCCGGTTCAGCACCTCGGAGACCCGGGCGCGCCCGCCGATCAGCGGTTCCAGGTCCCGCCGGGTCAACCCCTGCTGTTCCATCCGGAAGAGGATCGCCTCGATCGGGTCCGGCGCCTCGATCGCATGGTGCTGAGCCTCGTACGCGTCCACGAGCGTCACGAGGACCTCCAGCGCCTCGGCCTCGGGCGTCCCCTGGGGGCTGCCCCACAGTTCCTCGATCCGAGCGAGCGCCCGACCATGGTCCTCGTCGTTCCGAATAGGGTGGATGTCCATCTCCACTCCTCCGGGGCTCAGAGCGAGCCCACGTCGATCCCGTCGTACTCGCGATGCGTCCCGACGAACTTCACCCATACCGCCTGCCCCGCGAACCAGACCTTCGCGACCAGGCGGTACTTGTTCCCGCCGATGTTGAACACGACCCGCTCCGCGTCGATCACGCTCGCGTGCCTGTACAGCGCCTTCACGTCCGCCATCGACGCCCACGAGGCCCGGCTCACTTCGACGAACCACGCCTTCAGGGGCTGCTCGGCGTCCGGGTGGCCTGCCTCCCAGAACTCCTTCAGCGTCCGTCGGGCGATGACTCGCATCGGCACCTCGTGATCAAGGTAGCAAGATCCCATTTTGGGATCAAGACCCCGCGTGGACAGACCCCGCGTGGACAGACCCCGCGTGGACAACGTCGGCTCGCCGAACCGACTCCGGCTGCTGGCCCGCCGCCATTCCGCGGACTCGTCATCAAGGCTGCACGGGTCGTCGGCGGCTTCGTGCTGGCGTTCGCCTTCGGCGCCAGCCTCGGCCGTTGAGAGGTCGCAGGGGCATCGACACCCCCCTCGCACGGCGGTACGATCCGTCTCGATTTCCGGAGAGCCCGGCCATGAGGGATTGGAGCGTGGACGCCGCAGTTCGGATGGCGATGTCCCGCGTGTACCCGGTGTAGAGGGTCCCGTCGTCGCAGCGCAGCATGTACGCGAAGAAGGTCATTCCCACCCCGGGTCACGTGCCCCCGAGGGTAGCCGGTTCCGCCGGCACGTGGAAGCGCTGCCGCGCCCCGCTTCCCAACCCGCGGCGCGCTGCCGCAGGCAGGTCCCCCACAGGTCCGCGCCGGCGACGAGCCGGCGCTCGGAGACCTGCGCGTAGCGCCGCGCGGTGAACTCGGGCGAGTGGTGCCCGAGGATCCGGCCGGCCGAAGGGCCCGAGGGCCGGTGGATCGAGTCGCACCTGCGGTCCGAGGTCGGGCCGCGGATCGTCGGCATCTCGATCCTCAGGTCGCGTGGTGCCAGCGCCAGCGTGGGCAGCCGGTCGCCCGCGATCTCGGTCAGCCGCTGGAGCGCGGTCAGCCCGGCGACGAGGCCCGGCATCCGCCCACCCCTGCCCCGGACCCACTGCCGCACACGGACCGGGCTCGCCAGGTAGTCCCGCTGGTCGACCCCACGGCAGTTCCACAGACCGGACGCCTGCACCCGCGGAAGCGCGCGGCCATCGCCCCTGCACGTCATCGCCTGCAACGACCCGTGCGCGGACACGTTCGCCGTGGCGTGGGAGGGGGGGGAGTGCACGGTGCGCGCGTCCACGCGCGTCCTGATCCCGACGACGGAAGGCGAGGTCGATTCCGTATACTGGGCCGGACCCCTTGCGCGGAGGGCATTCCATGGCGACCCGTCGCGGACTGGTCACGATCCTCCCGGTTCTCGCGCTCGCCGCCTGCGGGGGATTGTCGCCGCCGGGCTCCCGTTCCTACCCGGCCCCCGACGGGGTGTCCGACCCGGCGCCCGACCCGGCTCCCGACCCGGCGCCCGACCCGGCTCCCGACCCGGCTCCCGACCCCGTACCCGAGCCGCAGCCCGGGACCGATCCCGCGCCCGATCCTCTCCCTGACCCTGCTCCTGACCCTGTCCTCGATCCTGCTCCCGACCCTGCCCCCGACGCTGTCCCCGATCCCGCCCCGGATCCTGCTCTTCCCCCCCACTGCGTCGCGCTCGACCCCGCGACCATCGCCGAGACCTGCGACGCGGCGAGCCTCGTGGTCTGGGACGGCTCGAAGTGCGTGCGGACCTGCCTGGGCTGCTGCGGGTGCGGGGATGCGTGCGCGCACACCTTCGCCGACGAGGCGGACTGCGAGGCGGCCTGCGGCGTCGGGCCGTGCGGCGTCTGGGACGGCGCGTGCGACGACGCGATCCCCGAGGTCCCCTGGTGGGCCTTCGACGGCGCCGGGTGCGCCGAGGTGTCCTCCTGCCTGCACCCCGGCGGGCCCGGCGCGTTCGCGACCGAGGCGCAGTGCGAGTCCGCATGCACCTCCGCGTCCCTGCAAGTCGGCGTCCACACGGCTGGCGGGAAGACCGGCCAGGGCGGCTACGATTGGAACGTGTCGTCGGCCGGCCTGACCGGGTACGCCCCGTTCCGCGACCCGAAGAACTGCCAGGCCGCGCTCGGTCCCGGCCGGATGCACGCGCTCTACGCGGCCGCGGCGAAGGTCGAGTGGGAGTCGGTCGCGAAGTCCTACAAGCCGGCCGACAACCCCGACTGCTGCTGCGACCAGATCGCCACGTCGATGTCCGTGTGGTGGGATCCGGGCCCCGGGCCGGGGGGGGGATTCTGGACCGAGTGGTGCAGCCAGTCCGAGGCGTCGAACGCGGTCCCCGGCGCCGTGATCGACCTGCGCGACACCCTGCACGCGATCGGTCTGGCCGAGTGCGGATGGGGGGAATGAGAGCGGCCTGAAGGCGCGCCGCTCCCGGACAGTCCGCGCCGGCAGACGTGCCATAATCCATCCGGCACGGGTTCGAGACGGGCTTGACGACCGACGGCCACGAGGAGCGCCCGGACGCGCGCGACGATCGCGACGGCGCGACCGGACCCGGCGACCCGGTCGAGGTGCCGATCGACGGGACGCTCGACCTCCACGCGTTCGCGCCGCGCGACGTGGCGGACGTGGTCGCGACGTACCTGGACGAATGCCTCGCGGCGGGGATCCCGGAGGTGCGCGTGATCCACGGCAAGGGCGTCGGCGTGCAGAGGCGCACGGTCGAAGCCGTGCTGCGGCGTCACCCCGCGGTCGTCGCGTTCCGGACCGCCGCCGCCTGGGAGGGCGGCTGGGGCGCGACGGTCGTCGCACTGCGGCCGGGGGGTACGGAGGAAGGCAGGTGCCCGGGGGGCACGGACGCGGACGGGGACCGATGAGCTGGCGCCGCCTGCTGCTCCCGGACGTCGATCGGCTGGACCAGCGGGACGAAGCGTTCATCGGCGCGGTGTACCGGATCTTCCACGCGGCCTACGAGCGGTACTTCCGCGCCGAGGTCCGCGGCGTCGATCGCATCCCGTCCGGCCCGGCCCTGCTCGTCGGCAACCACAACGCGCTCATCATGACCCCGGAATCGTTCCTGCTCGGGTTCGCGATCTGGCGGGAGCGCGGGCTCGCCGACATGCCCTTCGGACTCGCGCACGAGCACGCCATCCGGCTCCCCCTGATCCGCCAGCTCGTGGTGCCCCTCGGCGCGGTGCGCGCGGGCCACGTCATGGCCCACCGGGCGTTCGCGGCCGGCCACAAGGTCCTCGTCTTCCCGGGCAGCGAGTACGACGCGTTCCGGCCCTGGCGCGACCGCGGCCGCATCCGGTTCGGCGGGCGGCGCGGGTACGTCCGCCTCGCGCTCGAGGCCGGCGTGCCGATCGTGCCCTTCGTCGCGGCCGGCGCCCAGGAGACGCTGTTCGTCCTGACCGACGGGCAGCGGATCGCGAGGGCGCTGCGGCTGGAGCGGCTGCGGATCAAGGCATGGGCGATCTCCCTCGCGCTCCCCTGGGGCCTGATGCTCGTCCCGGGGCCGTTCTGGCCCTGGCCGTCACGCATCCTGCTGGAGGTGCTGCCTCCGATCCGCTTCGCGCGGACCGGGCCCGAGGCCGCGGCGGACGAGGCGTACGTGGCCGGGTGCGCCGCGCGGGTCGAGTCCGCGATGCAGGAGGCGCTGACGCGGTTGGCGGCGGAGCGGAGGACGAGGCGTTGATGCCGGGCTTGCGGGACCGGTTCAGAAGCTGACGCACCCGGTCAGGCAGGTCGTACCCCCGACGTACGGGATATCGCAGCAGGTCAGGCCCTCGGCGCAGCCGGTGTCGGGCGCGCAGTCGCAGACCCTGGCGATGACGTAGCCGAACCCCCCGATCTCCTGGCACTTGTCTGTCCCGCAGTCGGCGTCGGAGCCGCACTCGGACACGCACAGCCCGTAGCCCATCGCCTGCACGCACGTCTGGCCGCCGATGCACTCGGCGTCGCTCTCGCAGGTCGGGGTGTTCGGGCCGCCGTCGCACTGATAGCGGCATTCGCCCGGCGTCCCGGGCGGTCCAACCTGGCAGCACTGGAGGCTCTGCGGGCAGTCGTTCGGCCCCTGGCACGGGATCGGTCCCTGCACGTCCTTCGGGGGGGTCGTGTCCTGCGGCGGCTGCACGTCCTGCGGCGGCTTCACGTCCTGGGGGGGCGGCTTCACGTCCTGGGGGGGCGGCTGCACGTCGCCCGCCGGCAGGACGTCCGCGGGGGGCTCGATGACCTCCCCAGGCGGGGGCTGGTAGCCCTGATCGAACACCACCACGCACCCGGCGGGCTTGCACGCGGTCCCCGCGGGACACGGGAACGACACCCAGTCGGAGCCGTCGGCGTTGCACTGCAGGAACACGGACCCCATGCAGCGGCCCTCGCCGGGACGGCACACCTGGCCGTCCGCGAGCGGCACGTCCGGCTCCTCCACGTCCCCGGGCTGTCCCCCGGTCCCGTCGGTCACGCCCTCGGCACCGGGCACGTCCGTCCCCACGAGCGGGACCGCGTCGCCCTCGCCGCACGAGGCCGCCGCCCCGAGCGCCGCCACCGCCATCGCCACCGCCATCGCCGGGACCGCCGGAGTCCGTCTCATCGGGTCACCTCCGCGGCGGATCGTAGTCGTCCGCCACCCGCGATTCAATCGAGAACGACCTCGAACACCCCGGACACCGCGTCGAGCCGACGCACTGCCCCGCCCGCGTCCGCCGCGTCGCCCGCGAACCGGAGTCGCCACCGGCCCGCTCCCACCGGCGCGGACGACGGCACCGCGCGCGCCAGCGGAACCCGGGCGGTCCACACGAACCTTCGCGCCGAGCCGTCCGGCGCATCCCGCCACCCGGGCTCGGGCCGGAGCGAGAGCACGATCTCGACACCGTCCGAGCCCGCGGTCGTCCCGTTGCGGCGCTTCCACGGCGCGAACCCGCCGTCCGGCCCCTCCCGCTCGAGGGTCACGAGCGGCGTCCCGAGCCACGGATCCCCCCCCGCCACCGACCACTCGACCGTTCCGTCCGGCTTCGACGACGCCTCGACGGCCTTCACGGTCGTGCCCGCGTCGATCGACGGCGCGGGCGCCCGCGGGACGAACGACGGCCTGCGCGCGGGCAACGGCGCCTCCGGCGCGAACGACAGCGGCGCGGCCGGGTCCGCGAAGCGCCTCGCGACCTCGGCGAGCCGCGCGCGAAGCCAGTCCCCCTGCCTCGGCCCCCACGGCGAGAAGCTCGGCTCGTACCCCCCCTGCCACCAGTCCGCCTCGGGCATCGCGTAGAACAGGAAGTCCTGGGAATACCCCAGGAACAACGCTGCCTTGGCCCCTGTCGCCGCCAGCACGTCCTCGCGCACCCCGAGCCCGAGCGCGGTCACCGCCTCGCCCGGGAAGGTCGCGAACGCCACGTCGCCGATGCGGCCGACCGTCAGCGGAGTGCGCCGCGCGAACGGGGGTTCGGGCTCGATCGGGATGCACTCGTGGTCCAGGTTCGGGATCGGAGTCCCCCCGTCCTTCCAGCAGACGCCCTGGGACCCGAGGCCGCACATCGCCCCGTCGGGAAACGGGAACTCGTCGGGACCGTACCCCATCACGTCGCGCCCGAGCGGCGCCCACAGGGTCAGCGCGCCGACGGCCGCCCGGTCCGCCGTCGCGATCGCGGCCGCAACCGCGGAGACCGTCGACGCCGCGCGCGCCCCGATGCGCTCGATGCCGTCAATCGCAGCCTGCGGGTCGTACCCGGGCAGCCCCCAGTCCGGGAGCGGCGGGTCGTTCCGCGGCCTCGCGTCGCCGGCCCAGGCGTTGAAGAACATCACGTGCACCGGGTGGTCGAACGCCTCGGCGACCTTCCGCTCGATCCCCCCCGACACGTCCGGGCTCAGCAGGTGCGCGACCGGGTGCAGCACGGTCCCGTGGATCGCGTGGTTCAGGACCAGCGCCTTCACCGCTCCGTCCGCGCGGTCGAAGCGGAGCACGCCCAGGTCCGGCGAGGACAGGGGGGGGTTCTGGCAGCGGCGGTCCTCGGCAAGCGTCGCGTCCTGCGCGATCGCCCAGCCGAAGCGGGCGGGCTCGAGGTCGGCCAGCGCGTCCCGGACCGTCTCCGCGATCGCGTCCACGACCCGGTCGTACAGTTCGGGCAGGAACTCGTCGGTCAGCCAGCCGAGGGCGCCGTCGTACATGCACGCGGGACCGGAGTGCGTGTGGGTCCCCCCGATCACCAGCGCGTCCGACAGGTCGAGCCCGGTCCGCGCGCGAAGCCGATCCAGGACCTCCTCGCGCATCTGCGAGAACATCCCGATCGCGTCGGCCCGGACCAGCACCAGCCGGCCCCCGTCGCCCTCCACGGCGAGAGCGCGCACGTCGAGTTCCATGAACCGTCCGCGCGACGGCATCAGGTTCGCGGCGAACGGACTGCCCTCGTCGTCGCCGGGGACGAAGAAGCCGGCCATGGACACGCCGACCGGCGCAGGGAGCGGGCGCGTGGCGACGCCGGCCCGGAGCGGCGTCGTGCCCGGGCCGCCCTCCCCTGCCCCGCACGCGGAGGCGCACCATGAAGCCAGGATCGTGATCGCGATCGAAGGGACCCGGATCATCGCTCTCCTCGCCGTCGCGGCGTTTGCGCGCCGCAGTGGACGGGGGTATGGTACACTCCCCACCGACGTCGGGGGGTAGAGGGTTTGACAGGCTTGCCTCGGAGGGAAACAGGTCCCGGCATCTCGTGATCCCGTTCGCGATCCTGGCCCTGGTCGTGGCGTTCGCGTGCAGCGGCTCGGACACCGCCGGCGGCGGCACGACCGGCACGCCCGACCCGGACGAGGGGAAGGCCGCGGTCGAGAAGGAGATCAAGGCGGCCGACGGCGGGACGCTGACCACGGCGTCCGGCAAGGCGTCGGTCACGGTCCCGCCTGGCGCGCTCCCCGCGGACGCCAAGCTCACGGTCGCGGTCTCCGCGGCAACGGGCGACGCCAAGGCGAGCATCTACGACTTCGGCCCGAGCATGCCGTTCCTGAAGCCGGTCACGATCGAGATCGCCTTCGACGGGACCGTCGGCTCCGAGCAGAAGGCGGTGCTCGCGTGGCAGAACGGCTCGACCTGGACCGAGGTCGCCGGATCCGCGCTGAAGGACGGCAAGGTCACGGGCAGCATCGATCACTTCACCAGGTTCACGATCATCTTCGTGGACGACAAGGCCGTCCTGACCGGCAACTGCGCCGACACCGTGAAGAGCTTCACGGCCTGCGGCGGCAGCGTCGTCGGCACGTGGGCGCTCGAGGACGTCTGCCTGACCGACACGATCCTCGGCGAGAATCCCTTCAAGGACACGTGTCCGCAGGCGACCCTCGTCTACGAGTTCGACTGGGCCGGGTCGTTCACGTTCACCAGCGACAAGGTGAAGATGCACTTCGAGGCCCAGGACGTGGTCGCGACCCTCGACATCCCGACGTCCTGCCTCACGAACATGAAGATGACCTGCGCGACCGCGGGCGAAAGCATGAAGGCGACGTGCACCGAGAGCGGCGGGCGCTGCACGTGCAAGTCGACGCAGAGCACCGGCGAGCCCGAGGACGAGGAGAAGACCTACTCGATCCAGGGGAACACGATCGTGATCGGCGACGGGACGCCCACCGAGTATTGCGTGAAGGGCAGCACTGCGCACGTGAAGGTCAGGGACACGAGCAGCGACGGGAAGGTGACCGAGTTCGTGATCGTGCTGAAGAAGCAGTAGCCCCCGGGACTCGGCGCGGCGACTCCCGCAAGCGTGGTATCCTCCACTCCCATGAGGCGGCCCTGCATCACCCCGTCCCTCCTGGTCTTTGCGGCGGTCGCGTGCGGCGACGCCGCAGCGACGGTCGGCGCCGACGTCGAAGGGGGCCCCGACCCGGGCCTCGATCCCGCCGCCGAGGCGGCGCCGGAGGTCCGGCCGGACGCTCCCGGCGAGGCGCCCCCGCCCGGGCTGCCGCCCTCCGTCGCCATCCTGGAGCCGATCGTGCCGACCTTCCTTCAGGGCTGCGACTCCCCGGCGATGGCGCGCCTGCGGGTGTCGGCGGACCTCCCCGTCGCCCGCGTCTCGCTGAACGGGAAGCACCTGGAGCCCGCGACCGGCGAGGCCGAGACGACCTACGACCCGCTCCCCGGGCTCACGCTGCTCGAGGCTTCGGCGCGCGACGAGGCCGGCCGCGTCGGGCGCGAACACCGGGCCGTGCTCTGCGGGGCGTACGCGCCGCCCGGCGAGGCGGTCCCGCACGCCGCGGACGTGTGGCTCGGCAGGGCGGCCCTGGCCGCGGTCGGGCGCCTCGCGTCCGCGACGTTCGATGCCGCGGACCTGACCGCGGCGTTCGCGACCATGGGCACGCTGTACGAGACGTCCTCGCTGCGGGTGGTGGGGGGCAAGGTGGACCGGCTGCCGGGCACGGTGGTCTCGCTGGTCCCGGCCTGGGACAGGGTGTTCGCGAACGTGACGGTGTCCGGATTCGAGGCATGGGTCCGGCTCGAGCTGACCGGCGGCGAGACGTACGACATCGGCGTGCTGTCCGAGCGCGTCGAGGTCCGCGGCGAACTGGTGCTGGACGTCGACGACGCGGGCGACGTGGTCGCGGTGCTCTCGGACCTTGCGGTCGATCTCGGACCGATGATGCTCGAGGTGAGCGGCGTCGGCGACGTGCTGGAGGCGTTCCCGGGACTTCGCGACCGGATCGTCGCGGCGGTCGCGGGCCAGATCGAGGCGTGGGTTCTCGGCTACGTGCCCGGCGCGGTCTCTTCCGCGCTCGGCCACCTGCGCGACCCGGTTCCGCTCTCGCTGCTCGACCGGTCCTTCGCGGTCCGCTTCCGGCCGTCGGAGGTCGACGTCCGGCCCGCCGGCGTCCAGGTCGCGCTCGACGTCGCGGTCGAGGGTCTCGACCCGGACCCGACCGTCGAGACGCCCGGCGCGCTCCGCACGGCCGGGGACCCGGAGCCGCCGGAGCCGGAAGGCGTCCGGCTCGCGATCCGCGACGACCTCTTGAACGGCGTCTTCCACGAGATGTGGCGGTCCGGGCTGGTCCGGTTCGTGGTCGACCAGCCGTTCCTGGACCGGTACAAGGTCGAGGTCGGCCTGGTCGCGGGCTTCCTCGGCGGCGTGCTCGACCTGCTGCCGGGCCGGCCCGACCCGGAGACGCCGATCTCGATCGCGATCGACGCCCGGCTGCCGCCGGTCGCGGACGTGGACCTCCCCGTGTCGGGCGGCGTGCGGATCGGGCTCGGCGAGCTGCGGATCGACGTGGCGACGGAGGACGGCACTCCGCTGGTCGGGCTGGCGGTCACCGTGCGCGTGGACGGCGAGGTGCGGCCCGCCGGCGTCGGGGGCGTCCGCCTGACGTTTCACGCGCTGGACGTCGCGCTGGACCTGCTCGACCCGGACGGGTCCCTGCACGAGGCCGAGTCGTACCTCGAAGGGGGGACCGCGGGCCTGCTGGACTCGCTCGGCCCGCTGCTGAACGGCATGCTCGGCACGATCCCGATGCCGTCGTTCGGGGGCTTCACGGTCGCGAACGTCGCGGTCGGGACGCTGCCCGGGGCGGGCGGCACGCTCGTCCTGTCCGGCGACCTGGTGGAAGCGAAATGAAGGCGCTGCACGTCCTCGTCGTGCTCGTCGCGCTGCCGTGTGCGGCGTGCTCCGGGACCTCGGCCGGCGTCGCGGGGGGGCAGGACGCGACGGACCCTGGCACGGACCCGGCCGCCGAGGCCCCGCCCCCGGACTGCGGCACGCCGGCCGTGCTGCGGGTCGCGGTGCGGGACGTGTGGGCGAGGCCAGTCGGTGCCTGGACGGCGACCGTGGACGGCGCCGCGACCGCGGACGCGGACCCGCAGGTGCCGTTCCCGGTGGGGCCGGTCGAGGTCTCGGCCGCGTCGGACGGGCTGGTGCCGGCGCGCGTCCGCTTCGCGCCGGACGCGGGCGGGCCGCTCGCGAGCGTGGCGGAGGAGCTGGAGGGCGGCGCGCGGACCGCGGTGTCCGTGTCCGCGGACTGCACGCGCCTGACGCTCTGGATCGGCCTCGACTCGCCGTGGTTCGCTGCGTCCGGGCGTGCGCCCACCGCGGGCAACGCGGCCGAATTGCTGATGGACGGCGAGGAGTTCTGGGGCGCGGTCCAGTACGACCTCGCGGCGGCGGAGGGCGACGTACGCGGCACCACGTGGTGGTGGCAGTCCGACTTCGAGCTGGTGCGGCCGGAGGGGCACGAGTGGATGACCCCGGAGGAGCGCCGGCCGAACACGATGATCGCGATCCTCGACGGCCTGACCGCGGTCAAGCGCGTGCTGGTCAACCGCTTCCTGCCGGAGACCGCGGCCGGGATGGCGTACCTGAACACCGACGCGGACCTGCGGGCCCGCGCGACCGCGGACGGCGACGGCTTCGAGGTCCTGCTCCAGGGCAACGAGACCCCGGTGCCGGTCGCGGAGCCGTACGCGGGAACCGCGCCGGGCCCGGACTTCCGCGCGCGCGTCGCCGCGTCGGGCGAGGCCGCGGGCGAGGCGTTCCCCCCCGCGCCGGTCGTGTCGGCGGTGCTGGACTCGCTCGACGCGGCGTCGTGGCACCAGAAGGGGTTCGTCATCGACGGCCGGGTGGCGTTCGTGTCGGGCATGAACGTGAAAAGCACGGACTGGGACACCAGCGCGCACGCGGTGTTCGACTCGCGCCGCATGAAGTTCCGCACGTCGTCGGACGAGCGCGACCGGGTCGCGCGCCGGCTCCAGCTCCCGGACCTCGGGCCGCGCAAGGACTACGGAATCCGCGTGGCGGGCCCGGCCGCGCGCGACGTGGACGACGTGCTCAGGGTCCGATGGGACCAGGGGATCGCCGCGCACGCGATGTACTGGGAGCACGCGTCGCCGTTCGCGTGCGGCCCGGCCGCGGCCGCGGAGCGCGGCGTGCTCTGCCAGGTGGTCGCGACGATGCCGCCGCCCGCGGCGGAGCAGTCGATCCTGGAGACGTGGCGGAAGGCGCTGTCGAACGCGACCGGGCTCGTATACATAGAGGATCAGTACTTCCGGATGCCCGTCCTGATCGACGTGATGGAGCAGGCGATCCGGCGCGAGCCCGGCATGCGGCTGGTCGTGGTCACCAAGCCGATCTCGTCCACGGACGGCGGGAAGAAGCACTCCGTCCTGACCGACCGCCGCCTGCGCGAGGCCGCGCCGGACCGCTACCTGCTGCTCCAACTCAAGAGCTTCGAGGCCGTGCCGCGGCCCGAGCCGCCCGCCGAGGGCGACGAGTCGGCCGCCTTCTACTTCGCCGACATCGACACCCACTCCAAGATCCTGATCGTGAACGACGAGTACCTGTCCGTCGGGTCGTGCAACAAGAACAACCGCGGGCTCCTGTACGAGGGCGAGCTGAACGTGTCCGTGCTCGACCGCGACTGGGTCCGCGAAGCGCGCCGCCGGATCGTGCGGAACCTGGTGGGCGGCCGGCTCGAGGACGAGGTCGGCGACGACCCCGCCGGGCTGTTCGACCTGCTGCGCGACACCGCGACCGCGAACGCCGGGCGCGAGGCGTGGTGGGTCGCGAACGGCCCGGCGCTGGACGCCGCCGGGGTCGAGGCCGCCGCGCGAACGCACGCGCCCGACGGGTTCGTCTACCCGCTGGAATTCACGGACGACTGGCTTCTGGACGTCGGGCCGGACGCGTTCTGACGGGGGGCCTTGGGGCCAGCCAGCCGCCCGCGCGTGCGGCGACCTCGCCAGGCAGGTGCCGGAAGCGGTCGCGCCGCTCGCGGCTGTCCGCGGAGACCGTGAAGCGCACGTCCGCCGCGGCGGCGCTCGCGGCGAGGAGGATGAGCGCGAACGCGAGGACCCGCGGGCGGACGAGTCGTGCAAGTGCCGGCATGCCGCATGCTACCTTGGGAAGGGGCGAAATTCGCGTCCCAGGTCCTCGGCCAAC
>VGRB01000014.1 GCA_016875475.1 Deltaproteobacteria bacterium | reverse complement strand
GCGCCCCGCAACGCGGGGCGGCGGGCAGGGGGGCGAGCCGCGCCCCCCTCCGATCGATGCCCCTGGGGCCTGCCGGGGTCCGGGGCGTGGAGTACGTATCTCGACGGGGGTCGTTCGTGACCGCCTGCCGCGCGGGCCGGGCGACAGCGCGGGTTCTCCGCTTGATGACAGGATTCGTCCGGGCATGGGGGCCGCGATGGAGCACGTGTTCCGGCCCGCGGTGACGGGCTGCACCCCCTGCCTTGATGCCTGCACTGAGCATGGCGAGGTGCAACTCGCTCCGACGGCCCGAAGCACCTCGACGCGTTCCGTCAGCTCAACGACGTGCGCCAGGCGCCCTCGACGGGGTTTCCGTACGACGGGACTCACCGGTGGGCCCTTCCGCAGCAGCGCCGTCCGCAGTGGCGCCCGCGTCGGCCGTCGTGCGCCGGTAGTCCTCCGCCGTGTCCACGTCCCGCGTGACCCAGGCGTCGTCGCACGCGACCTCGACCACGCGGTCCGGGTGCGCCCGGAGCAGGGCGCGGGCGCCGCCTTCGGTCGCGGCGGGGCCGAGCAGGTCCGGGACCAGGGCGGCGGGGAAGACCACGGGGTGGCCCCGGCGGCCCGCGTGCGTCGCGACGACGATCGCGCCCGGCGCCGCGCGGTGCGCCGCCGCGACCGCGGCGAACGTCACGGGCAGGACCAGCGGGTGATCGACCGGCGCGACCAGCAGGGCGACGCCACCCGGCTCGCCGATAGCCGATATCGCGCACCGCACCGACGAGACCTGGCCGCGGTCGGGGTCGGGGTTCACGACCGTCCGGACGTCGGGGGGGAGGGACGGGACGCCGGTCCACCACGGGCCGAGGACCGCGATCAGGTCGTCCGCCTGCGCGGCGCGGACGGAGGCGAGGACGGTCTCCAGGAACGTCCGCGCACCGGGCAGCAACAGCAGGGCCTTGGGACCGCCGACGCGACGGCCGAAGCCGGCGGCGAGCACCACCGCCGCGAGGCCGGGGCGCCGCGGCGTATCATGGGGGGGCGGGCCGTCCATCAGAATGCGTCGAAGGTCGCGAGGTTCACGGTGAACGCCTCGCGGCGGTAGTAGCCGATGTCAGCGGACCCGTACGCGTCGATGTCGAACCCGGGCGTGCGCGAGCAGGTCAGGTTCATCCGCTTCTGCCCCTCCGGGATCGGGGTGTAGCCGATCATGGCGCCGAAGTCCGGCAGGGGCACGTCGCGCGCACCTCCGCCCGCAATCCCCATCCAGAACGGCAGGCCCTTGTCGCCGCCGGACAGGATGACCTGCTGGTACGACACATCCGGGGGCTCGCCCGTGGCCGGGTCCGGCGGGAACGTCCACGACAGGAGCGTCCGCGACCAGACCGACCCGTCCGCGGGGTGCGCGAGCGTCGCGAACGGCAGGAACCGCGGCAGGCGCACGTAGTGCCGCCCGGCCAGCACGGGCACGCCCGTGCCGCCGCCCGCCCCTCCGCCGCCGTCCCCGCCCCCGAACAGCGCGCCCGCGAGCAGGTCCACGTCCGCGTCCGGCCTCGATCGATCGTTGAAGGACTCGCAGTCGAACTCGAAGGCCGCCCCCTCGTCCCCGAACACGATCACGTCGCACGGCCCGCGCACGATCAGCCCGTGCAGGTCGGGTGCGCCCGGCGCGGTGTAGGCGAAGACGTCGGGATAGGTCAGGTGCAGCACCGTCCCCGCCGCGCCCACTACCCAGGCGTCGATCACGGACTCCCCGTCCACCGCTGCGAGGTCCGCGGCGACCGGGTTCGACAGGGTCAGCACGCCGCCGGTCGGCCCGATCACGAGGGCCCCGGCCTTGCCGACCGCGACGAGGTCCCCCCCCGGGAACCGCCGGACCGCGTTGAGGTCCGCGCCCGGCGGCACCGCCTCGTACAGCCACTGCGACGTCCCGTCCCAGCGCATCAGGAACGGACCGCCCGCGACGTGCGGCTTCGCGTCGCCCGGCCCCTCGCCCGAGACCCCGGTCAGGTCGGTCCAGACGCCGGTCGGGAGCGGCGTCACCTCGGCCCCGATCACGCGCCAGACCGCGCCCTTCGCGCCGACCGCCCAGAAGTCGGTCAGGCCGTCGCCCCACAGCCCGAGGATCGGCCCAGGCGCCGTCACCTGCCCCAGGTAGAAGTCCGTCCCGTTGAACCAGTAGGTCCGCCCGGACCGGTCCGCGGCCAGCACGGTACCGTCCGCGACCCTGCGCATCGCGGTCACCGCGAACCGGAGCAACGTCGGCACCGGCGCGAGCCCGGCCTCGCCGCCGACCAGCACGGGCGCGCCGCCCGGCGGCGGGACCGCGGTCGTCAGCGTGACCCCGTACGGCATCCCGTTCATCGTCCCGGCAGCGGACGCGGAGGAGTAGAACGAGTAGCCGTATCCCTCGAACGGCCCCGTGAACTCGCGGGGTTGCGACCGGTAGAGCAGCCGCTTCCCGTGCGTCTCCGCGTGCTGGACCGTCGCGAGGTAGCCGTCCGTGCCCAGCTCCCACCCGCCGCTGACGAACGGCCCGTTGACGCCGCCCGCCCACTCCGGCGGCCGCCCCGCGTGGACCCACATCTCGCCGTCCATCTCCATGGACAGCGCGACCTCGACCCCCCCGATCGCGTCGCCCGCCTTCGCGCACGACAGGTGACGCACGATCCCGGTCCGGAGCGGCCGCGGCCACCACTCGTCCCCGCCCTGGACCGTGAGCGAGCAGACCACCGCGAACTCGCCGGTCCGAGCGACGATCTCGAACCGGCCGTGGGCGTCCGCGACCGCCTTCGGACCGGGGTCCGCCCCGCTCCCGAACATGCTCGGCGCGGACGCGGCGCACCGCACGGTCACCTCTCCTTCGACCCCCGGCGGCTTCAGCAGGTACTTGCCCCAGGCGCGGATCCGGCCGCGCACCGTGCAGTCGCCGTACGCGCCGGGCGGCGGGTCGCCGGGGCTCTCGGGAGACGGCTCCGGGCTGATGTGGAACGTCACGTTCGCCGCGTCGAAGTCCGCGACCGTGTACGCCGAGAACCCCAACCGGGTGCCGTGGACCGTCACCGGTCCCGCGAGCCCCTCGCGGACCGACAGCGTGAGCTGGCCGCGGTCGTCCGTCCGGCCCTGGAGCGGCGTGTGCGGGTCGGTCCCGATCACCACGAACGCCTCCGGCACCGCCTTGCCGGTCGACCCGTTCAGCACGGTCACGTTGAGCGCGCCGCGGATCGGGCCGCCCCACGTCCCGCCGCCCGACAGCCTCGGGTCGAAGTACGCGAACGCCGCGTCGCCCATGGCCGTGTCGCCCGCGAACACGATGACCGGCACCGGCCCGGCCGCGTCGCTCCGGGGCGTCCGCGCGACCACCTCGACCGGCGACACGACCTCCTTCTGCACCGCCTCCGCCGCGCCGAACGTGACCGCGGCCGCGTCGCGAAGACCCCATCCGAAGACCCGCACCCACGCGCCGCCCGCCCACGACCCGGTGTCCGGCTCGACCGCGAGCACGCGCGTGCCGCCCGGGTCGTACTCGAAGCCGCCCGGCAGCCGCGCCGCGCCCCCGCCCTGCTCGACCGCGACGTCCGCGGGCCCCGCGCTGCCCGGAGGCGTGACCGCCCGCATCTCCTGCGACGACACCCACTCGACCGCGGTCGCGGGGAGCGGGCCGACCCGGACCGCCGCGCCGGGCGCGAACCCCGTGCCCTTCACGGTGACGGCCGTGCCGCCTTCGGGCGGACCCGACGCGGGCGACACGGACGCGATCGCCACGCCCGGCAGCGGCGCCGGCGCAGGCTCCGCGAGGTACTCGTACCCGTCGGCCAGGCGCGCGCGTGCGCTGCCCGCGACCGCGATCACGGCGGCGCGGCCGGGCGGCCCCGGCGGCGCCACGACCAGGATCGTGGAGTCGTCCACGTACTTCGGCGCGATCGCGACGCGCCCCCCGACGAGGACGATCGGCCGCGACGCGAGCCCGGTGCCGCGGACCACGAGCGGGGTGCCCCCGGACGCGGGCCCGGACGCGGGCGACACGCTCGCAAGCGTCAGCGCGGACTCGTACGAGAACGCGTCGTGCAGGACGGCCTCCGCCCCGTCCGGCCGGCGGACCTTCACGGACACCGTGCCGCTCGGTTGCGGGGGGGTCGAGCAGTTCGCGATCGCGTCCGTGATCACGAACGGATACAGGGCCTTGGCGTCGCCGAAGAAGACCTCCATGCCCTCGGCGAAACCCGACCCCGAGAGCGTCACCGTGGTCACGCCCTCGACCGGGCCGCGAACCGGCTCGATGCCGAGCAGCGCGAGCTTCGGCGGCTCGGCCGGCGCGTCGGCCGGCACGTCGCCCGGGACGTCGGCGGGGGCATCGTCAGGGGCGTCGGCGTGCGCCGAATCCGGAGCGGCGTCCGGCCCCGCGACCTCGGCGGAGGGGTCCGCCGAAACGTCCGCGCCGGGCTCGGTCACCTCACCGCTCCCGGTCCCCCTGTCGCTCTCTGCGGCCTCTTCGGTCTCATCGGTCTCCGCGATCTCCGCGGCGAAATCCCCCCCGCGCGCGCCCGCTCCCGTCGACCCGCATCCCCACCCCGCGACCGCGAGGGTGAGCAGCAGCGGGAGACTCGGGCGGGACGGCAACGAATTTCTCCTTGAAATCAGCCCCGAACGGATCATACCATTTCGCGGCGTCTGGCGCGGCTCGCGGGAGAGACCCCCCGGGCCGGTCCGGGGTCCCGGCTGGACCTCGGGTCGCCAGGGAGGCTGCGCCTTCCAAAAGGAGGTTCCGATGTCCCGGGTGTTCGCGGTGCTGTTCATGGCGTTCGCGTTGATGGGCTTCGTCGCCTGCGGCGGCGGCGACTCGACGGGAGGTACCGAGGACAACGCGGTCACCCCGGACAACGGGCCGGGCGGCGACGAGGGCCAGACCGACACCCCGCCGGTCGGCGACGAGGGTCAGAAGGAGAATCCCCCGGTCGGCGACGAGGGCCAGAAGGAGAACCCGCCGGTCGGCGACGAGGGCCAGCAGGAGAACCCGCCGGTCGGCGACGAGGGCCAGGAGAACCCGCCGGTCGGCGACACCGCCGAGCAGACCTGCACGCCGGACTGCGCGGGCAAGACCTGCGGCGACAACGGCTGCGGCGGTAAGTGCGGCGACCTGAACGGCGCGTGCCCGGACGGCGAGTACTGCGACGGGACGCAGAACTGCGTGCCCGGGACCTGCTCGCTGCCGACGTCCTGGGGCCCGACCGGCGCGATCATCACGGCGGAGATCGCCGCGAACGCGACCGGCTGCCCGAACGGCCACAACGACCTCGGGCTCGTGGCCAGCATGGCCAACCCGGAGCTGAAGAAGGCGATCGAGGAAGGGAAGTTCGGCATCCTGCTCGAGTTCCAGGGCGTCAGCGACTTCGGCAACACCGCGTCCTTCACCCTGGCCGGCCTGCTCGGCGAGCCGGAGACCCTCGGCTCGACCTCCTACCTGCTCGACCCCGAGGCCTACAAGCAGGACGACTGCCAGCCCCTGATCAGCTTCGCGGACGCCTCGATCTCCGGCGGCCTGCTCGCGGCCGGCCCGAGCGAGTTCTACCTGAACCTCCCGATCGAGGAGCTGGGCGGGATCCTCGAGCTGACGCTCAAGAAGGCGACGATCGCGGCCAGTATCACCGACGGCACGGTCGCGGCGACCGACGGCGTGATCGGCGGCTACGCGCTGAAGGAGGACCTGGACCCGATCTTCGAGAACCTGAAGTCGCAGTGCCCGGACCCGAACAAGAGCTTCTGCGACTACGTCAGCTACTTCAGCATGATCGACATGCTCTACAAGAACTACGACATCGACGGCGAGCAGAAGAAGGCGCTGGCCGCGTGCCTGAAGTTCACCCTCGGCGGCGCGACCGTCAAGGGGTACAAGCCGTAGCGACGACCCCGGGCCGGGGGGCGGCTCCGTGCCGCTCCCCGGCTCTCCGCCTCCCATTCCCTGCCGAATCGCTCGCGTTTGACGTTCTGGTCTTGACCCCCCATGTTCGTGTACAATACCTGCGCAACGGGCCGGGGGGTCCGGCCCCCTTGCCCGGCAGGGTTGCACGCATGGCAGTTCTCAAGCGGGAGGATCCGATGAAGAAGTTCCTGGCTTTCTCGTTCGCTCTGTTCGCGGTCGCGGGCTTCGTGGCCTGCGGCGGTGACGACGGCGGCACCACGCCGACCAACGACGTCCCGGCCGAGGGCGTGACCCCGGACGTGGCGGTCGATACGCCCCAGACCGAGGGCACCGTCGAGGTGACCCCCGACGTCGCGATCGACACGCCCCCCGAGGTGTGCAACCCGAAGTGCGACGGCAAGATCTGCGGCCCGGACGGCTGCGGCGGCGAGTGCGGCAAGTGCGACAAGGACGCCGAGAAGACCCTCTGCAACCACGCGCAGACCGAGTGCATCAAGCCGTGCGACCCCACGGCCGAGCACAAGGCGTGGGAGAAGACCGGCGGACTGGCCACGCTCGAGACCCCCGGCGACCTCGCGGTGGTCCAGGCGAAGTGCCCGGACTTCTCGGGTGACGGCAAGGGCGACAACGGCCTGAAGGGCCTCGCCAGCACCGTGAACGGCGAGCTGAAGAAGATGGTCGAGGGCGGGGACTTCAACATCCTCATGGAGTTCAAGGGCGTGACGAACTTCGCGGACACCGCGGACTTCACGCTGGTCGGCCTCCTCGGCGAGCCGGACCCGTCCGACACCGGCACCCCGAAGACCAAGTGGCAGCTCATGCTCGAGTCCTACGACCTCGAGACGTGCCAGCCGGTCATCCAGTTCCCGAAGGCGAAGATCACGGCGGGCGCGCTGACGGCCGGCCCGAACACCTTCTCGCTCTCGATCGCGATCGCCGAGCTGGGCGGCGCCCTGACCTTCACCCTCGAGCAGGGCCAGGTCAAGATGAACGTCACGGACGACGCGGTCACGGCCACGGACGGCATCCTCGCCGGCGTGCTCACGAAGGAGCAGGTCGACCTGACCCTCGCGCTGGCCGAGGCGCAGTGCGACGTCGAGCCCCCGCCGGAGTTCTGCAACTACCTGTCGATGGCGAAGAGCTTCCTCCCGATGCTGTTCGACCTCGACCTGAACGGCGACACCAAGAAGGACGCCGCGTCGCTCTGCCTCGCCTTCACGCTCCGCGGCGCGACGGTCACCGGCTTCATCCCGCCCAAGCCCGCCCAGTAGCACAGGGACCCGGCGAGGACGCCGGGGGACCTGCCGCGGCGGGACGCCGCAGCCACTCGCATAACTGCTAGAATCCTTCGCCGTGGCGACGCGCCTCTCCATCGAGAACCGCCGGCGCGGCGGTTTCGTCGGGTTCCTGCTCCGCTCGCTCCTGGCGCTCGGCGTCGTCGCCGCGATCGCCGGCGGGCAGGCCGCGGTGGCGCTCTACGTCCACCTCTCCCGCGACCTGCCGCAGATCCCGCCGTTCGAGGCGATCCGGTTCGGCGGCGTCTCCACGGTCCGCGCGGCCCACGGCCAGACGCTCGCCGAGGTGTTCGAGGAGCGCCGCTACCTCGTGCCGCGCGACCGGATCCCGAAGGTGCTCGTGGACGCGGTGCTCGCGTCGGAGGACGCCCGGTTCTTCGAGCACTCGGGCCTGGACCTGCGCGGCATCGCGCGCGCCGTGTGGTCGAACCTGCGCGCGGGCGAGGTGCGGGAGGGCGCCTCCACGCTGACGCAGCAGCTCGCGCGGACGCTCCTGCTCGGCCAGGAGAAGAGCCTGCGCCGCAAGGTGCGGGAGGCGATCCTGGCGCGCCGGATCGAGGACATCTACTCCAAGGACCAGATCCTCACGCTCTACCTGAACCTCGTGTTCATGGGCGAGGGCGCGTACGGGATCCAGGCGGCGTCCAGGACGTACTTCGGCAAGGACGTCTCGGACCTCGACGCGTCCGAGGCCGCGATCGTCGCGACGCTCCCGCAGAGCCCCGGCAGGGTGACGCCCGTCTCGAACCCGGCCGAGGTCCGGGTGCGCCGGGACCGCGTGCTGAGGCGGATGCGCGAGACCGGCACGCTGCCGCCGGAGCAGGAGGCCGAGGCGCGCGCCGCCGAGGTCCGGGTGGCGGGCTCGCACGACGACCTGGGCGACCGCGCGCCGGTCCCCGCGTCCGCGGCGATGCGCGAGGTCAGGCCGCTGATCGCCGTGGACCAGGGCTCTGACCTGTTCGGCGCCCCCGCCGGGCTCGAGGCGGTGACCACGATCGACCTCGGGCTCCAGTGGGCCGCGCAGGATGCGGTCTCGGAGGCGGCCCGCGCGATCGACCGCCGCCAGGGCTACCGGGGGCCGCTCGGCCGGATCCGCGAGGCGAAGTTCCCGGAGTTCGCGCGCCGCAACCGCGCGTGGCTCGACAAGCACGGCGTGCGCGAGGATCTGCCGTACGGCCGCCCGGTGCTCGCGGTCGTGACCGAGTCGGGCCCGGACCTCGCGCGCCTGCTGGTGGCCGCGGGGACCGAGGGCGTCCTGCCGCTCGCGAACATGGCGTGGGCCGTGCCGTACACCGAGTTCCCGAAGGACGCGTCCGGGGGCCGGACCGAGGTCGCGAAGGTGTCGCTCGACGGCAAGATCGACGCGGTGGACAAGGTCCTGCGGCCGGGCGACGTCGTCCTGGTGAGCCGGGTCAAGCCCGCGCCCCCGAAGGCCCCGCCGAAGCGGAAGAAGGGGAAGAAGGCCGCGCCCGCGCCCGAGCCGGTCGCGCCGCCGGACGCCGGGCCGCCGCTCGCGCTGTTCGCGCTCCAGCAGCTCCCGAGGCCGCAGGCCGCGCTCGTCGCGATGGAGCCGCGGTCGGGCCGGGTGGTCGCGATGGCCGGCGGGACGGACTTCGACACGAGCCAGGTCAACCGCACCGAGTCCGTCCGGCAGACCGGCAGCGTGGTCAAGCCGGTCTACTACTCGAAGGCGTACGACGCCGGCGTGGCCCCGTCCACGGTGATGTCCGGCGCGCCGTTCCGGGAGGGCCAGTGGACGCCCGAGGGCGACGCCGCCGTGGACGACATGACGCTCTGGCAGGCGCTGACCCGGTCCGAGAACAACGTGTCGATCCGCGTGCTCCGGATGGTGATCGAGCGCGCGGGACTCGACGGGCTGAACGAGTGGGCGCGGCGGCTCGGGCTGACCCGGCCGTTCCAGGGGTTCGCCGCCGAGGCGCTCGGGGTCGACGCGACGCCGGCCGAGGTCCTGAGCGCGTTCGGCACGTTCGCGAACGGCGGGATCCGGCCGGACCCGGTGCTCGTGTCCATGGTGCGGGACGGCCGCGGGAACGTGCTGGTCGACCGCCGCTCGCCGCGCGACGCGAACTGCCCGATCCTCGACGCGATCGTGCGCGAGGTCGCCGCGCCGCCGGAGGCCGCGCGGCGCGCCATCACCGCCGAGGCCGCGTGGATCACCGCGGCGAACCTGCGCGACGTGGCCGAGGAGGGGACCGCGAAGTCCGCGAAGAAGCTCGGCCGGCCGGTCTGCGGGAAGACCGGGACCCTGCCGTTCGACGTGTGGTTCGCGGGCTGGACGCACGAGGTCGCGGCCGTGGCGTGGGTCGGCCAGGACACCCGCGAGCGCTGGCTCGGCAGGAGCCGGGCGTCGGGTGGGGTGTTCGGGGCGGACACCGCGCTGCCGGCGTGGGTCTCGTTCGCGCGTGCGGCCGCGGGCGGGCGGCCGGCGGTGGACGACCTCGCGTCGCCGCCCGAGGGCGTGGTCGTGGCGAGGGTCGACGCGGCGACCGGCCTGCTCGCGGCCGGGGAGGACGGGATCGCCGTGCCCCACCTGAAGGGGACCGAGCCGACCGAGGTCGCACCGGAGCCCGGGTGGATGCCGGCGGCGATGGAGGTGGCAGAGTTCTAGGCGGGCGGGCGGTTCAGCTCTTCCTCGACCACGCGCTTCACCAGGGACGAATCGACCTCGTCCTTGTGCGCCTTCATGATCGCGCCCATCACGCGGCCGACCGCGGACGGGCCGGACACGCCGAGCGAAGCCACGGTCTCGCGCACCAGGGCGCGGGTCTCGTCCTCGGAGAGCGTCTTCGGCAGGTAGCCCGTCAGGTACTCGATCTCGAACCGGTACTTCGCGAGGATCGGGCGATCCCCCCCGCCTCCGGCGGAGATCTCGTCCACCGCCTTGCGCAGGCTCTTCACGTACGCCGCCACGACCTCGACCTCGACGCGATCGGTCATCGGCCCCTGGAACCCTGGCGATTTGGCGCGTTCCACGATCTTCGCCTTGACCATGCGGACCGCATCCACCACCCCGCGATCCCCCGCCTTCAGGGCGCGGGACAACTCGGCGTTGAGCCTTTCCTCGATGGCCGCCATGGGGTCGTCTCCGTTCGAGAACGGCCGAGTCTACTCCATTTTTCCCCATTTTTCCCATTGCGTCGCGGCCTCTCCGGTGCTATTGTAACTCGGCGTTGATGCAGCGGTTGCCGCCTCGAACCCCTGTGGTCGCGGCTTCGGAGGACAGAATGAGACTGCTGAGCGGGAAGGTCGTTGCGCTCGCGCACAATCTGGTCGAGACGCTCGTGTCGTCCTCGACGATCGAGGTCAGCCCCGAGGAGGTCGCCGAGGTCCAGATCGACCTCGAGTCGGTCCTTCGCGAGTACATCCGCACGGAGCGCGAGATCACGGACAAGGCGCGGGACGTCATCGCGACGCAGAAGCGCGACTACACCGACCTGAACAAGGTCAAGGCCCAGATCGCCCGCGAGCGGAACTTCGGGATCGGCGAGGGGATGCTCGAGTACCTGATCGCGCAGCTCATCGAGGCCCTCATCCACTCCAGGCACGTGGAGGAGGTCTTCGGGATGGACAACGAGCTGGCCGCCCAGATGACCCCCGTGCTGCGCAAGCACCTGGCCGCGGACGAGGAGCTGGACCAGGACGTGCGCCGCCGGATCAAGAACCTCCAGGAAGGCACCGTGAGCTGGGACGTCCAGTACCGCAAGGTCATGGACGAGCTGAAGCGCACCAAGAAGCTGGACGAGCCGCCCAGCTGACCTCGACCCCGGCGCGGCGAGATGCCGCGGGACCTGCCGCGGCGCGACGCCGCGGCTACTGGCACGACAAGCCCTCATGTGCTAATCAACCCCCCGTTTCGTTCGGAGCCCGCCATGGCCGCCACCCCCATCTTCGCCGATCGCCGCAAGCGGTTCCTGGACCGGATGCGCGACGGGGTCGCGGTCTTCCGGTCCGCGCCCGTCACGCTCCGCAACGGGGACGTGGACAACCCGTACCGGCAGGACACGGACTTCCACTTCCTGACCGGCTTCGAGGAGCCGGAGGCCTACGCCGTCTTCGAGAAGACCGGCAAGGTCCGCAAGTACACGCTGTTCGTGCGCGCGTCCGACCCGGAACAGGAGGTCTGGGTGGGCAGGCGGGCCGGCGTGGACGGCGCGACGCGCGACCACGGCGCTGACGAGGCGTTCCCGCAGACCGAGTTCTTCGACCGGCTGCCCGGGCTGCTCAGGAACCGCCCGCGGCTCTACCTCGAGTTCGGGCGCGACGCGGCCTTCGAGGGCCGGGTCACCGCGGCGATCGAGGGGCTCAAGGCCGAGGCCCGCAAGGGCACGTCCGGGCCGTGGGAGGTGATCGACCCGCGCACCGTGCTCTGGGAGATGCGGCTCGTGAAGTCGGGCGCCGACGTGGCAGCAATCGAGGCCGCGTGCCGCGTGACGTGCGACTCGTTCCTCGCCGCCATGCGCGCGGTGCGGCCGGGCATGAACGAACGCGAGTTGGCCGCGGTGCTGGAGTTCGAGTTCCGGCGGCGCGGCGGGGACCGCGTCGGGTTCGAGACGATCGCCGCGGCGGGCAGGTCCGCGACGACGCTGCACTACATCCGAAACGACCAGCCGATCGGGGACCGCGACCTCGTGCTGATGGACGCGGGCGCGGAGGTCTCGTACGTGACCGCCGACGTGACCCGGACCTTCCCGGCGTCCGGCCGGTTCGCGGAGCCCGGGCTGTCGGTCTATCGCTGGGTGCTCCAGGCGCAGAAGGCGGCGATCGCGGCGATCAGGCCGGGCGCGACCTACCGGGAGGTGCACGAGGCCGGGCTGAAGGTGCTGTGCCGCGGGCTGGTCGCGCTCGGCGTGCTCAAGGGCACCGTGAAGACCATCATCGCGTCGGGGTCGTACCGGCCGTACTTCATGCACCGCATCGGCCACTGGCTCGGGTCGGACGTCCACGACGTCGGCCCGTACTTCGTCGACGGGCAGCCGATCACGCTGCGGCCCGGCATGGTCATCACGGTCGAGCCGGGGCTCTACTTCGGCGACGCGGCCCCGAAGTCCGTGCGGGGGATCGGCGTGCGGATCGAGGACGACGTGCTCGTCACGAAGGACGGGCACCGCGTGCTCACGGACGTGCCGAAGGAGCCGGACCAGATCGAGGCCCTCATGAGCCCGCTCGGGTCGTGGTGGGGTCGCGTGGAGCCGGTGACGATCGGCGGGACGGAGGAGGTCAGAACGAGAACGTCCCCAGCATCGCGCCGCCCCCGGCGATCGGCGCGGGCGTGAACGCGAAGCGCGGGGTCGCCGGCGAGGAGTCGTCGCGCACGTTCACCATGCCCTTCTCGGCCAGCACGAAGACCACGATGCCGCCCGCCAGGAGCGCGCCGCCCGCGGCGAACGAGATCACGGATCCGGTCCGCATGGTGATCGCCTTGTCCGCCTCGGACTGGCGCGCGTCCAGGACGCCCTGCCCCCGCCCCGCGTTGATCTCGGCGATCTCGCTCGCGGACCACCCGCCCGTTGCGTTGCCCCGGTGCGACAGGTAGGAGCCGAGCAGCCCGCCGCCCGCGGCGAGGCCGCCCACGCCCAGACCCGTGAGCGTCCAGCCGAGCCAGCTCTTGTACCAGCGGTGCGCGCCGGGCGCGGACGACGAGACCCCGCCGGACGTGGCCGGCACGGCGGCGACCTTGACGTCCTCGGTCGCGGCCAGCACCTGCACCAGCTTCTTCACCGACGACGGCGTGACCACGTCGGTCTTGGCCGGGACCGCGGCGCCGCGAAGCTCGATCCCCTTCTTCACGTCCACCAGCCGCGCCTTCAGCTCCGCGCGCGACCCCAGCTCCGCGAACCCGTGCAGGACCACGACGTCCGCGTTCACCAGCGAGCCGAACTTGGCCGCGTACTGGACGCCGTACGCCGCGACCTCGCCCGTCCCCTCGAACGCGAGCGCGAGCCGGCCGCCCTCGACGGTCAGCGCGTTCTCGAACCCGACGTCGACCACGAGGTGCACGGTCGCGTCGCGCTTCAGGACGACGCGCCGGATCATGCTCTCGCGCGACCCGCACCGGACCTGGACGTGGTGGATGCCCGCGTACAGGCCCTTGAACTCGCGCGGGGTCTCGCCCGGCAGCGGGCGGCCGTCGAGCACGACCTCGCATCCCGGCGGCGTGGTCTCGACCGACATCGCGGCGACGCGCTCGTCGCCCATCTGGGACTTCACCTTCTGGAACAGCTTGACCATCTTGGGGTGGTAGTCGCGGTCCGTGACCTCGAGCTGGTCGCCGTAGATCCGGATGACCTCGCGGAGCACGTCGCTGGCCTTGGGCTCGTTGCCGCTGTCGAGGTGCGAGCGCGCCAGCAGCATCTGCGTCTTCAGGAACTCGTGCCGCAGGCGGTCGTTCGCGGCGAGGCCCTCGGCGATGGACTCGAGCTGGTTCCGCGCCCGGTTCAGCACGTCCACGGCTGCCTTCGGGTCGGTGTAGACGAGCTGGTCGCCCTCCTTCACCAGCCGCTCGATCGCCTCGAGCCGCTCCATCTGGAGCCGGCGGACCGGCGTGATCAGGACGGCCTTGAACCGCGACGCGACCTCGTCGCGCTCCATGACCGCGTACCGGCCCGTCGAGGACAGGCTGAACGCGATCGAGCGCGAGTAGTCGGGCGCCGCGGCCGCGTCCGCGCCCTTCAGGTACATCTCGATCACCGCGACCGAGGGCTCCATCCCGACGTCCTGCGCCTGCGCGGGCGCCGCGGTCGCCGCCGCGACCAGGAGCAAGGGAACGGTGACCACGAATCGGCTTGACATGCAGCACCTCGCGAACTAGGATTCTCCGCGCTTTCCGGACCCGGGCGAAGTAGCTCAGGTGGTCAGAGCAGGCGGCTCATATCCGCCGTGTCGGGGGTTCGAGTCCCTCCTTCGCCACTCCTCATTCCGGATCGACCGCCGCGCGCCCTCGGGCCGCGGCGTTCACGCCGCCGCGGCCCGCCCGAACGAATGGGACGGGCGCGCGGCGGTCGAGCTACAACTTGTCCCACCGCTTCCCGAGCGTCTCCCGCACCCGCGTCCGCTCCAACTCCGCGGCGCGCTCCCTCAGCTCGCGGACCTCGGCGACCAGCGCCCAGTACTTCTCCGCGAGCCCGGGCAGGTACCTGCCGCCGATGAACCACGTCGGCATCCGGTACTCGGGCGCGCCCTCCCCTTTCGGGAACCCGTGACGCCCCATGACCTCGGCGACCAGGTCCGCGGCCCGGCGCGTCGGCGCCCAGAGACGCCCGTTCTCGCCGAGCGACTTGCCAGCCCCGGTCGGCCCCTCCGCCTCCACCCAGAGGTCCGGGTCGTCCATCGCGGCGATGATCCCGTCGCGGACCTCGGCCGACCGCGCGGCCAGATCGGCCTTGAGCGCGGCGACCTTCTCGTCGGACAGCGAGGCCGCGAACTCCGGGTCCGCGACGAACCGCTTGCGGACCTCGCGGCCCGGGTACTGGACCAGGTCCTCCGCGAGCACCGGCTTGACCTCGGCGGCGAGCTTCAGGATCGCGGCGCGGGCCTTCGCCTCGTGCGCCCTCAGCTCCTTCAGCTCCTCGTCGGCCTTCATCGCGAGACCTCCCCGAAACGCGGCGACGCGGATCCTGTAGCACGGATGGTCGGATCAGGCAAAGGGCGGGGGCGGTCGTCAGGATCGTGACGGTGGTACGCAGGGTCGGGTCCACGCCGCGCGACCGCCCTCGCCCCCTTCGCGCCCGTCCCGCTGCGGCCGGGGCGTCGCGCGCCGGAGTCAACGGCGCGCGCCGAGGGCGCGCAGGGGGCTGCGGCCGGCCGGCGTCCAGGTGGCGCGGATCTTGCGTGGAGACGGCGCGGCCCAGGGTGGATTCGAGGGACGTTTTTCCCCTTCCACTTTGGTCGCGTTGTTGGTATAGAGCGGCGATTTCCCGGGGGCAGGTCTCCCGGGTGGCGAGCGGCGATCCTCCTAGAGGTGGGCACATGAAGGCCAGAGGGTTCCTGTTCCTGGCGGCGCTGGCGGCTTCGCTGGCGACGGCGTCCTGCGCGACGGACATCGACGACATCGACCGTACGCAGAACGACAAGCTGGAGAAGGCGCTGTTCCAGGGCGTCTGGTACCTGAACCAGACGGTCGCGGACATCCCGTTCAGCGCGGTGTTCACGTTCGTCGGCGAGACGAACTTCGGAGCCACCGGCAAGGTGATCTTCGACGTCCAGGAGAAGCAGCTCGTCGTCTTCCCGGTCGTCGAGTACATCGAGGACAGCGAGGAGCCCTGGCGGTCCCAGAAGATCTTCAAGTACTGGGAGAAGGACTGCCTGACCCGCGCCAGCGAGGACCCGGCGCACCAGTGCGCGGACGGCGTCGGCTCGGACGGCAAGGTCGGCACGGGCTGCTGCTTCATCGACGTGTACGTCGGGCAGCCGGTCGCGGCCTTCGAGATCAGCAGCCACTTCGACGTGAAGCGCCAGTACAACGCCGCCACGGGCGAGCAGTCGCCGGTCATCGAGGAGAACTCGACCGACAAGTACTGGTGGCAGCGCGCGTACATGCGCGTGAACTGGTCGAAGAGCCTGATCAACGACTTCACCTACATGGCGAAGTCGGTGACCCAGAGCCCGATCGACTACTACGTGCAGTCCTTCGACCCGACCAACCCGGACGCGCCGACGCTCACGAAGGACTACATCGACGTGGTCCTGAAGCAGTTCGGCGAGCCCGAGAGCGCCGGCACCTGCAACGTGTGGGGCCTCTCGACCGGCGACTGCGCGCCCGCGGTGGTCAAGTTCCGGATGGCCTTCCGGAAGGTCGACCCCGCCCAGGACTACGAGCCCACCCACTACACGAACGAAGACCAGATGCGGCTCTTCGGCTTCTTCCTGACCGAACGCTACGGCTTCGACGAGGCGAAGGGCACCGTCTACACCGACAAGGTCTCGTTCGCGAACCGCTGGAACCTCTGGCGCCACTCGTTCAACGAGGAGCCGATCACCCCCGAGAAGCCCTGCTTCAAGGACCTGAAGGACACCGGCTGCGACCGCACCAACGTGGACGGCGCGAAGGAGTTCTGCCAGGCGGACGACTGGTTCACCTACGGCAAGTGCGTGAAGCGCACCACCCGCAACTACCGCGACCGCGGCCTGCGGCCGATCGTGTTCCACGTGTCCCCGAACCTGCCCGCCGAGCTGTGGCCCGCCTCCGTCCGCACCGCCGAGGAGTGGAGCGACACCATGAAGGAGACGGTGGCGTGGCTCTACTTCTGGGAGGAGAAGAACGCGATCCGCGGCCAGACCGCCGCCCAGCGCTGCGAGACGAACGCGGACTGCACCCCCGACGCCCTCGTGGACACGATCGTGTCGATCGACGAGGCCGAGCGGACCTCGCTGCCGCTCCCCGCCGACACGAACGTCTACAAGACCGCCAGCCCGAAGAAGTGCACCTCGGATTCCGCCTGCCCGCAGGCCAGGCTCTGCGACATGCGGCTCCTGCCGCCCGGCGCGCCCTGCAACACCGTCGCCGGCCCCCAGTGCGTCAAGGACTTCGTGCTCCAGGGCACGCCGACCAACTACTGCGCCACCTGCGCGTCCGACGGCGACTGCCGCCCGTGGGGCGGCGCCGAGGACGGCACCTGCGTCCGCGGCGTCTGCATGACCGGCAACTGGTCCGCCATGGCCAAGACGGTCGTCATGGCCGCCGGCCGCACGGTCGTGGTCCCGGACTGGGGCTTCCCGAGCCTCACCGGCACCGACGGCCCGCTCTGCGCGGTGCGCCTGCTGAACCTCGGGTCCGAGCCCGCCACCCTGGCCATCGGCGGCAAGGACGTCCAGACGGCCGCGCCGGTCGAGACCACCACCGACCCGGGCGCGGTGCCGTACGTCACGCTGCCCGCGAACGGCACGGCGACCAAGGCGGCGGTCGGGGGCACGGAACTCGACTTCACCTGCGCCGGCGACGCCGGCTTCCGGTACGTGACCACGTTCGTGTGGGCCAACGGCCGCCTCGTGTCCGCGACCTCGACCTCGGTCGCGGTGGCGGGCCTGCGCGTCTTCAACCTGCTCGGCGACGACGTGGACCTGTCGATCGACGGCGCGCTCCGGTTCGCCGCGCTGAAGGACGGCGTCCACACCGGCCACATGCACGTCGGCGGCGGCACCGGCTCGACGACCCTCCCGGCGGACATCCCGCCCCACCGCGTGGTCGCGATGAAGGCCGGCTCGGCCGGCAACATCACCTGCTTCCGCTCCGACGAGGTCTCCAACTGCGTCGGCTACCGGCCGCAGATGACCCCCGCGGACTGGGCCCGCAAGGACGAGATCAAGAAGAACCTGCCCGAACTGCTCGTGATGTGCCCGAACGCCATCGACGAGACGACCGCGGCCCAGGCCGACCAGTGGAAGTCGCGCCTGTTCGGGCCGTGGACCGAGGTCGGCCCCGCCGCGGCGGCCGGCGCGACCGGCAACCTGCCCGAGATGAATCCGTGCGTCGACTTCCTGTTCGGCTTCGACACCCTTCCGCGCCGCATGGGCGCGGAGCAGGCCAAGGCCGAGCTGGCGAAGCAGGCCGCGGCCATGAAGAAGATCGGCGACTCGCGCTACTCCTCGATCTACTGGATCCCGGATGCCCAGGGCGCGTCGCCCCTGGGGTACGGCCCGAGCGCGGCCGATCCGGACTCCGGCGAGATCTACTGGGCCACCGCGAACATCTACGGCGCGCCGCTATACACCGCCGCCGCGATGTACCGCGACCTGTTCGACCTCATCAACGGCAAGCTCGACACGCAGGACTACGTGCTCGGCAAGGTCATCCGGGAACGCGTCCTCGGCAGGAACGCCGGGAGCACGGGCGGCGCGCTGACGTCGGCCCTGATCGAGGAGCCGCTCCCGGTCGAGGTCCCCGAGGCGTCCACCGCGCCGGCGCAGAAGCTGCCCCTGTTCAACGACAAGGGCCGGCCGCTGTCCCCGCGCCAGATCGCGAGCCAGATCCACCAGATCGAGCTTGGCCAGCAGCTCCCGAAGGGCATTCCGCAGGTGAAGCCGACGTTCGCGAAGGACCGGCTCGCCGCGCTGAAGGGCACCCCGTGGGAGGAGATGCTGAAGTCGGACGAGGTCAAGGTCGGCCTGGCCGCCTTCGCCGACCACGCGGGTCACGATCACGGGGAGTCGCCGCTCGAGTGGGCGAACCTCGGCGATCTCATGGCGAAGGAGCGCGAGCGGCAGATCTACCTGTCGAGCCACAACTACTGCAAGGGCGACTTCAACGACGAGGGCATGATCGGGACCGCGATGGCCTGGGGCTGCCGCCCGAACGACGACCGTCCGGTCTGCGACCCGGCCGACTTCGACCCGATGGCCTGGGAGCCCGCGAGCAAGGTCTACCGCGACGACATGGGGATCACCAACAAGGCCGGCAAGAAGTGCTGCATCAACGACGGCGAGCTGATCTACAAGGCGATCCTCCAGCGCTACTACCTGGCGGTCACCGAGCACGAGGTCGGCCACACCGTTGGCCTGCGGCACAACTTCGAGGGGTCGAGCGACCTGTTCAACTTCCAGGACCACTACTACGACGTGCGCGAGCGCGAGCCGATCCCGTGCGGCGACGATCAGGAGTGCGAGCTGTCGATCGGCCAGTCGTGCGTGAAGGGCTACTGCACGGTGATCCAGCCGACGGGACAGGTGGACGGCCAGCCCGGGTGCACGACCGACCTGGAGTGCGGCTACTTCTTCCCGAACCTCGACCAGAGCCAGCGGAACTTCAACCCGGGCAACTACGCCTGCGAGCCGGCGGTCGCGTGCAAGGTCGACGGCGACTGCAAGGGCGGCAAGGATCTGAAGTGCCTGTTGAAGCCCGGCGCCTCGAAGGGCTACTGCGGGGTCGACCTGTTCGCGCGGTGCACCGCGGAAGGCGACTGCGGAACCGCGCGCGGCGGCACGTGCAAGGCCGACGCGCACTGCCCCGGCGCCGGCCAGAAGTGCTTCAAGGCGGCCGGAGCCGACGAGGGGAACTGCGGGGTCGAGTGGGACCTGTCCGGCGGCTGCGTCGAGCACAAGCGGTGCGGCATGCACGGGGAGTGCCCGTCCGGCGCGACCTGCAACGGCCAGGACTGGACGTGCCGCGACGCCGACGGACGGCACGTCACGGCGCCGGTCCTGTTCGACGATGCGGACGACGGCGACAACGCTCACGTGATCCACCAGATGATCCCGCGCGGCCCGATGACCGAGGCCGAGGCGATGGCGAACCGGACCGCGTACCAGTACTCGACCATCATGGACTACGGCCAGCGGTGGAACTCCGACATCGTCGGCCTCGGCAAGTACGACTACGCGGCGATCCAGATGGGGTACGGCAACCTCATCCAGACCTACACGGACCTGTCGCAGCTCTACAGGAACGCGAACATGTCCTCGCAGCTCTACGGGTACTCGAACGAGGCGCTCGCGGCCGACTTCGACTCGTCGTGGTGGGGCGGCGGCATCTTCTCGTCGCAGTTCGCGTTCCTCAACAACTACATCGGCGTGGACCAGAACCGGTCGCAGAAGACCGCCACGTTCGACGGTACGAAGAACCGCCTCCCCGTGCCGTGGGAGTGGGTCCGCCTCGAGCACGTCATGAGTGAGAACTTCTACCGCCAGGTCGGCGACTGGTCGTACGTCATCGCGCCGTACAAGTTCTGCGGCGACGAGTACGCCGGCAACGTCGGCTGCTACACCTGGGACACCGGCGTGGACCCGCTCGAGATCGTCCACAACATGAGCCTCGAGCTGAAGGACTACTACCTGCTGGACGCGTTCAAGCGCGACCGGTACGGCTTCGGCCTGCACGGGAGCGCACTGTCGTACCTGTCCCGCATCACCACCCGGTGGATGGAGCCGATGCGCGGCGCCGGCATGTACTACGCGCTCTACTCGCACATCCTGAAGAACTACTCCTGGCGCGGCCTGTGGACGAACGGCCGCATGCTCGGGTGGGGCCTGCGGCGCGCGTCCGAGACCGGCTTCGAGGCCCTGGCGAACTCGTTCGCGTCGCCGGCGCCCGGGTCGTTCAAGCTCGACCCGGCGACCAACGTCTATCGGAACTTCGGCTACGACACCGGCATGCAGGGCTCCGAGCTGGACGTCCCGCTGGGCATCGGCAAGTACCCCTACACGACCTTCTACGAAAACGCGGGCTACTTCTCCTGGGACCACGCGGCCTACATCGGGTCCTTCTGGGAGAAGCTCGGCGCGCTGCTGACCATCTGCGACTCGACGGTCTACTTCACCACGAACTACGTCGGCGAGCAGCTCAACGTCGGCGTGGGCACGTCGATCGGCTTCAACACCATGTACCCCCGGCAGCTCTCGTCGCTGTTCGGCGGGCTCGTGGCGGAGGACGTGGAGCAGTTCTCGTTGTCGTACGACCCGGCGACCGGGAAGGCGGCGCCGCGGGCGTTCTTCGACCCGATGAACAGGGACGTCTACACCGACATCTCGCCCAAGCCCTTCCTGACTCCGGCGAAGGTGCCGACCACGCCGCTCATCGACCCGTCGATCGTCAACGCGACGATGAAGCTCTACGCGATGGTGTTCGGCATGGCGCTGCTGCCGGCGTCGTTCGACCCGGCGTTCCTCGACTCGTTCAACCTCTGCCTGGACGGCACGGGCGACTGCTACGCGCCCGGCGGCCCCGACGTGGAGGAGGTCCGGTTCACCGACCCGTTCACGGGCCGCACGTACCGGGCGCTCGCGCCTGCCTACCAGAAGGGGTGGTACGCGGCGAACGTCGCGCTGCTCGACAAGGCCGCGGCGCTGGAGGCCGACTGGACGGCCGAGACCGACGCCGGGGTGAAGGCGAAGATCGAGAACGACCTGCGCCGGATGGTCGAGGCGATGGAGATGATGCGCGGCATCTACCGCACGTTCTCCACCCTCCAGATCGTCGGGACCTGAGGAGGCGGCAATGAAGACGAACGACTGCAAGCTCTCCGGTTCCCGGCGTGAAGTGGGAGGCAAGGCCATGCACCATTCGACGAAGGCCGTCCTGGCGGCGCTCGTGCTCGCTGGACTCGCGGCGGGCTGCGCGCAGGACATCGGCACCATCGACCGCGTCCAGTCGAACCTGGTCTCGAAGGACGAACTGCTCTACAACGCGGACGGGTCGCGCAAGGAGTGGTTCTACCAGCAGACCGCCATCGAGGCGCCGTACGCGTCCGCGTACGACTTCCCCGGCGACTGCGGCTCCCTGGAGCGGGGCGTCTTCGACGTCCAGGAGAGCATCCTCTACTTCTACCGGTCCTACACGTTCACCAAGGACGAGTACAACGACGACCCCCGCGTCGACGTGGACAGGACGCTGAAGTGCAAGGTGGGCGTCGCGTACTGCGACAAGGACGGCAAGCGGCTGCTCGCCGGGGACGGGTCGCTCGCGCTGCCGTGCGACTGCGAGGGCAACTACCTGATCTCCGGCCAGAAGGTGTGGGTGGACAAGAACGCCCCCCTGCTCGCGTTCCCGATCGAGAAGCACGTGGACGTGATCTGGGAATACAACGCGGCGACCGGCGAGCGCACCAACGTCCGCGCGGAGAACGACTCGGACCGCATGTGGCACGAGCGCGAGTACATGCGCGTGACGTGGGGCCTGTCCCAGTACCTGAACCTCGAGCGCCCCTCTTCCTGGATCGACAAGTACGCCGGCGACGCGGGCGTGTCCTTCTTCAAGGACGACAGCGCCGCCCCGGCCGAGGAGCCGCGCATCGACCCGGCGACCGGGTACATCGACTACGTGTGGGACGGCGTGTGGGCCGGCCGCACCGAGATGAACGAGGAGTACGGCGAGATCCCGCTCTGCTGGTACTACCCCTGGTACTCGGGCGGCATCTACGAGTGCGTGTCCGAGCGCATCCGCTACCGCGACGCCTTCATGGCCCTCGACTGGAAGCGCGAGGAGTCGTTCAAGCCGGTCGAGTTCGATGACCACGACATGAACCGGTTCGGGTACTACCGGACCGAGCGGCTCACGTGGGACAAGCAGTACGGCACGACCTACTCCGGGGCGGTCCGGCTCGCCAAGGTGTTCGACATCTTCAAGCGTGACGCGGCCGGGAACATCGTGGACGTCCGCCCGATCGTCTACTACCTCGGCGAGAACTACACGGACGCCCTGGTCGGCGTGTCGAAGAACGTGGAGAAGGAGTGGGACAAGGCGTTCACCGGGGCGGTCGTGGCCGCGACCGGCAAGACGCCGCAGCAGTTCCCGTCGGCCCCGCCGGCGATGTGGATCCTGTGCGAGAACAACAAGGCCGAGGCCGACGCCCGGGCGGCGCGCGCCGCGACCGACCCGTCGATCGAGGTCGCGGGCACCGACCCGGCGTGGTGCGACCTCGACGAGCCGAAGCGGCTCGGCGACATTCGCTGGAACCTGCTATGGGACCACTACGCGCCGATGCAGTACGGCCTCTACGGGTACGGCCCGATGCTGACGAACCCGCTGACCGGCCGCACCGTCTACGCGATCGCGAACAACTATTCCAGCGCCATGAAGTGGGGCGCGGACGCCATCATGCTCTACATCGAGACCATGGCCGGGATCCGGACCCACTCCGAACTGGGCGAGGGCGACTACGTCACCGACCCGATGCGGGTCGCGCGCACGAAGAAGGACACCTTCTGGCGGGTCGGCTTCACCCCCGAGGAGGTGGGCAAGGTGGCGAGCGGCCTCGTGCGGCCCGACGTGCGCGAGCGGCTCGACACGCTCGGCTTGAAGAAGACCGACATGAACCCCCACGCGCGCATGTCCATCATCAAGGCGCGTCCGGACCTCGAGGCCATGCTCGTGCCGGACGAGGTCAAGATGCTCTTCAAGGACCCCCGCCTCGGCGAAAAGCACGCGGACCTGACGCCCGAGCAGCTCGACCGCTACGCGCTCCGGAGCTGGGCGGCGTCCCAGCGCACCAGGGACGTGCGCGAGTACGCCCGCAAGATGTCGTCCAAGGGCCTGGACCTGGCGGAGTTCTTCGACGGCGCGTGGCAGCGCTACGCGGACGTGCTGAAGAAGGAATACGACTCGCACGTCTGCAACGCGCTGCGGGAGCGGCGGGCCGAGCTGGTCTACGACTTCGACGCGCTGGACGCCGAGGGCTGCTCGGTCGCCGGCATGATCGACCAGCTCCGCGAGCGGATCGCGTACGCGAACCAGTCGAACCCGTTCGTCTACAAGAACTACTACATCTCGGCGCCGCTCGAGGCGAAGTCGCTCGACCCGGCGGTCTCGAAGACCCAGGCCGAGACCGTGGCGCTGATCCGCGAGAAGAACGCGGCCTGGAGGGCCGAGATGTACAAGCGGGTCTACGAGGGCGTGGCCATCCACGAGCTGGGCCACAACATGGGTCTCTACCACAACTTCGAGGCGACCGCGGACCCGCTGAACTTCTTCCGCGACTACTGGGACCTCAAGGTGAAGAAGGACGAGGGCACGGGCCGCTACAAGGCCGTTTCGCTGTGGGGCGACGCGCCCGGGCAGAACATGGGCGTGGCCGACGGCAAGCCCGGCATGCGCGAGATGCAGTACTCGTCCATCATGGACTACCACAAAAAGTCCAACATGCCCTGGCAGGGCCTGGGCCACTGGGACCTCGCGGCCATCAAGTACGCGTACGCGGGCACGGTCGAGGTCTTCAAGGAGAACCCGGACCTGAACCGCGTGGCCGATCCGGCAACGGGCGCGAAGTACATCGACTACATGACCGCGGATCCGTCGAAGGAGGACCCGTGGAACGTGCCGCGCATCAAGGAGCGCGGCGAGGGGCTCGGCAAGCTGATGCGGCGCATCCACCACACGGAGTTCCCGAACCTCTGGGGCGACGTGGCCAAGATGTACGAGCGCGAGGACAAGCCGATCGCGCAGGTCATCGGCCAGCCGTGCGAGACCGGCGGCTGCCCGGACGGCAAGGTCTGCAAGCAGTTCTACGAGGGCCCGCGCTGCTCGATCGCGCAGGAGATGGTGCCCTACCGCTTCGGCGGCGACGAGATCGCCGGCATGATCCCGGGCGTCGCGATGCGCGACGAGGGCGCGGACGCGTTCGAGGCGACCGCCTACAGCGTCCAGACCTTCGAGCGCAACTGGGTCTTCCGCGGCTACTGGCACGGCAGCGCGACGTACTGGCCGACGAGCTACGACGCATCGACCCGCTTCGACCTCGACGCGCTGCGCGACCAGTACCAGTGGTTCGTGCTCGGGTACGCGACTTACAACCACAACGACTTCTGGAAACGGCACTTCGGCAAGCGCTGGGAGGAGGACCTCAACGGCGGCCTGTCCGGCGCCATGGCGTCCTACCTCGCGTTCAACACGCTCGCAGGGACCTTCGGCCGCCCGCTGCCGACGCTGTACGGCTACAACAACACGACCGCCCGCTACGAGCCGGTGGACCAGATCAACCAGAACAACTACAAGTGGCAGGTCTACTTCCTCGAGGAGGAGGGCGCGCGTCCGATCTACGCGACGTGGGACTACTCCGGCTACACGCCGGTGGTCTCCGAGTCCGGCGCGATCTACGACCGCCTGGCCGCCCTCGAGTACCTGTCGGACCCGAAGGTCGACTTCCTGGCCGTGGACGAGGACTCGGACGGCCGCCACTACAACATCAACTTCGAGACGCTGTTCCCGGACGAGACCCGCGACCTGCTGGGCGGCCTGATGGCCAACAACGCCGGCAAGTACGGCTGGTGCGTGCTCAACCACGAGTTCACCGAGTGCAACGGCACCGTGAAGGAGGCGCCGATCGGGTTCGCGCCTCGCGAGTTCGTGAGGCTCGACGGGGTGCCGACCGAGTGCGCGCGATACTGGTGCGGTCGCGTGGATCCTCTCGCGCCGTGCAACAAGCTGCCGCCCGAACTCCTGGACTACGCCCCGGCCGGCACCGTGTCCGCGGACCCGGGCGATCCGGACGACGTGTGCACGCACCTCGACACCGACCGGGACATCAACGGCAACGGGAAGATCGAGAGCAACGAGCGCGAGTGGCAGCTCATGAAGGGCCAGCCGCTCGAGCCCGAGGAGCTGTACATCTTCCCGACCACCCGCTTCCGCATGCCGATGCTGGCCGCGTACTACGGCCTGTCCCTGCTGTCCACGAAATACCACCGGTCGTTCGCGAACGCGACGATGGTGTGGCTGAAGGGCCACCAGTCCGAGGTCACGCCGCCGCAGGAGGCCGTGGACAACGACCTCGTGGCGTCCTGCACCGACCCGTTCTCGGGCCGCTCGTACCAGGCCTACGCCCTGCCGGACGGCGGGTACTGGCCGGCGTACGACCTGGTCAAGCGCTGCGACGACATGTTCGCGTGCTACGACCCGGCGCGGAACCAGGACATGACCGAGGCGCAGCAGAACGAGTGCAAGTTCCACGCGCAGACCGGCAAGGACGTCAAGGACCTGACGCTCGACGACCTGCGGTCCATCTACCTGTTCCACGAGCTGCAGTTCCTGGTCGGCAAGCTCGAGCTGATCCGCGGGCTCGACGAGGCCTACGGCGTGTACGGCTACAGCGTGGGCGTGGACTACTAGCCGCCGGGACCGACAGCGCCGGCGGCCCGGCGGCCGCCGGCTCGCGGATCCCGGCGCGCTCGGATGGAGCCGACTCGCTTCCGCTCGCGGCTCATCCTCGCCCCCCTTTTTCACCAGGACTCCGGCGTTGTCGTGAAACCTCTTGACGTCACTCGGGGGCACGCCGGACGCCGAGGCGCCCGCCGCCGCGGGAAACCGCCAGGGGTCCGGGTGGTTGCGGCCGGTGCCTCGGCCGGCCCGCCGCGACTTCGTCCGAGACCCCGCCGTTCTCACCAGGACTCCGGCGTTGTCGTGAAACCTCTTGACGTCACTCGGGGGCACGCCGGACGCCGAGGCGCCCGCCGCCGCGGGAAACCGCCAGGGGTCCGGGTGGTTGCGGCCGGTGCCTCGGCCGGTCCGCCGCGACTTCGTCCGAGACCCCGCCATTCTCACCAGGGCTCCGGCGTTGTCGTGAAACCTCTTGACGTCACTCGGGGGCACGCCGGACGCCGAGGCGCGCGCCGCCGCGGGAAACCGCCAGGGGTCCGGGTGGTTGCGGCCGGTGCCTCGGCCGGTCCGCCGCGACTTCGTCCGAGACCCCGCCATTTTCCCGTCGCCAGGTTGACGCCCCCGCCCGCCTCTGGTAATTGAGGATCCGGCCAACCCGAGGGGGATCGATGCACTCGCGGCTCCTTTTGCTCGCCCTCGCCGCGGCAGGTCTCGCGGCCTGCGGCCCGGTCCAGACGACCACGTCGATCGGGCGGGCCGAAGAGGAGCTGCGGACCGCGCGGCTCGCCTCGGCGGACCGCGATTCGCCCTACGAGTACACCAAGGCGCGCATGATGCTCGACATGGCCAAGATGTGCGAGGGCCGGTCCGAGTTCCAGGCGGCCAAGGAGTTCGGGGACGAGGCGCTCCGCCTCGCGGCCAAGGCCAAGGAGAACGGCCCGAAGAACGCGCGGCTCCGCCAGATCCGGCTGTCCGCGCCCCCCCCCGCCCCCGGGACGCCCGTGCCCGCGCTGCCCGCCTCCCCCGGGGAGCCCGCGGTGCCCGCCCCCGTCACGCCCGGAGGCCGGCCATGATGCGGAACCTCGCGAAGCCCCTGGTCCTCTTCGCCGCCGCGCTCGCGGCCGCGGTCGCAGCCGGCACGGCCGGGTGCATCACCACCGGCGAGATCGCCACCCGGGGCGCGGCCGTGGACAAGCTGGTCGCGGACCAGCACGAGCCCATGTACAACTGCGCCCCGGTCGAGCTGGCCACGGCCGAGGCCGCGCTCGCCCACGCGCGCCACGAGACGTCCGAGGGCCGCCCCCACACGGCCGAGGGCCTGCTCGTCCGCGCCGAGGAGAACGCCCGGGTCGCGTTCGAGCGCTCGCGCGACCGCGGCTGCCTGGGCGACCGCGACGGCGACGGCATCCCGGACCGCGACGACCAGTGCCCGGACGACCCCGAGGACCACGACGCGGTC